>CALWBJ010000001.1 GCA_944376035.1 uncultured Clostridia bacterium
CATTGAATATATATTGAAAGACCTATATAAAGCCGATCCTTCTTTCAATATAGCGATTTTAAGATATTTCAATCCCGTAGGCGCGCACGAATCGGGACTTATCGGAGAAGACCCCAAAGGAATACCCAACAATCTCAGTCCGTATATAACGCAGGTCGCTGTCGGAAAGAGGGAATATCTCGGCGTGTTCGGGGACGATAATCCTACTCCCGACGGCACGGGCGTCAGGGATTATATTCACGTCGTCGACCTTGCGGAAGGTCATGTGCTTGCAGTAAATAAACTGAAAGAAAATCCCGGACTTTTAATAGTCAATCTCGGTACGGGACACGGATACAGCGTTCTCGATATGGTACACGCGTTTGAAAAGGCTGCGGGAAAACCCATTCCTTATAAAATCATGCCCCGCCGTCCGGGCGATGTGGCGGAATGTTACGCCGATCCTTCGCTTGCTTATAAAGTTTTGGGATTCAAAGCGAAAAAGACTCTCGACGATATGTGCCGCGACGCGATGAACTGGCAGTTGAAAAATCCCGACGGTTACGGCGAATAGTATAATCGGCGGCAATGCGGCTTTCAACCGATAATATGTGAAGTTGTTTTTTTCGCACTGAAAAAATATATAAAACCGCAAAAAATCGTAATTTTACGATTTTTTGCGGTTTTTGTTTTGCGAAATTATTGCAAATTCTTAAAAAACAGAGTAAAATAAAAATATAAAAATTCAAAAATTTAAAAAAACGGAGTAAATTATGAAATTCGGATATGTAAAAACGGGCGCATATACGCCTAAAATACGCGTTGCGGACGTGGATTTTAACGTCGGTGAAATAATACGCGGTATAGACGAGGCGGCCAAAGCGGGCACTGAAATACTTGTATTTCCCGAACTTTGCGTTACGGGTTATACGGCGGGCGACCTTTTCTATTCGGATTTACTTTTAGATTCTGCCGCGCAAGGCTTAAAAAAGATAGCGGCACATACGCGCGGATTAAAAATGCTCGTATTCGTCGGATTGCCTTATAAGTTCGGCAATCTTATATACAATGTAGCCGCGGCTGTAAACGACGGGAAAGTTCTTGCGTTTATACCCAAAACTTTTTTGCCTAACTATAATGAATTTTATGAAAAACGCCAGTTTGCTCACGCAGACGGTCAAAATAAACAAACGGAGTTTTTCGGCGAGACCGTTCCGTTCGGAACACATATTATTTTTTCCGACGTAAATTGTCCGTCGGTGAGAGTTGCCGCCGAAATATGCGAGGATTTATGGGCTGTAAAACCGCCGTCGGCAGAACACGCCGTAAACGGGGCGAATATTATAGTCAACCTTTCTTGCAGTAACGAAGTTGTCGGCAAAAAAGAGTACAGAGAGCAACTTATCAGGAGTCATTCTTCGCGTCTTAACTGCGCTTACGTTTACGCGGACGCCGGCGAGGGTGAATCCACTACCGATTTGGTTTTCGGCGGACACGACGTTATATCCGAAAACGGAAAAATACTCTCCCAAAGCGCGCTTTTTACTATCGGACTTACGGTAGCAGAAGTAGATGTCGGTTATCTTGATTTTATAAGGAGAAAAACATTTAATCAGAATTTTAATGCGGAAAACGGCTATACGCACATAAAATTTTCTGCGTGCAACGACAGTCTGTCTTCGCGCTTATACAAAAAAACTCCCTTTGTACCCGCTGAAAAAAGCATGCTTGAAAATCGCGCGCGCCTCATTCTTGATATGCAGGCGGAGGGTTTGAAAAAAAGACTTTTCCACACTCATGCAGGCGCGGCGGTAATAGGTCTGTCGGGCGGACTTGATTCAACACTTGCAATTCTGGTGGCTGTAAGGGCAATGCGCAAGTTAAATTGCAGCGTAAAGGACATTATAGCGGTAACTATGCCGTGTTTCGGCACTACTTCGAGGACTTCCGGAAATACCGTCAAACTCGCGAGAGCGCTCGGCGTTACACTTAAAAAAGTAGATATAACCAAGTCTGTCGAAAGGCACTTAAAAGACATAGAACATAAAGAAGGCGTTACGGACGTAACGTATGAGAACGCGCAGGCGAGAGAGCGCACTCAGGTGCTTATGGATATAGCCAATATGTACGGCGGACTGGTAGTAGGGACGGGCGATTTATCCGAACTGGCGCTCGGATGGGCAACATATAACGGCGATCATATGAGCATGTATGCGGTTAACGCGTCCATACCTAAGACGCTCGTAAGATATATTGTCGGAAGCGTTGCGGAAAACAGCCGCGGAAAATTAAAAAGCGTCCTTAAAGACATTCTCGAAACTCCCGTCAGCCCCGAACTTCTGCCTGCCGAAAACGGGAAAATATCGCAAAAGACAGAAGACATTGTCGGACCTTACGAACTGCACGACTTTTTCCTTTACCACTTTATAAGAAACGGTTTTTCACCAGAAAAAATATATTATATTGCAAAACTGACCTTTAAAGGCGACTATACGGAAGAAACTATCCTTAAATGGCTTAAAACTTTTTTCAGGAGATTTTTCAATCAGCAATTCAAGCGCTCCTGCATACCGGACGGTGTGAAAGTAGGCTCGGTAGCCCTTTCTCCGCGCGGCGACTGGCGTATGCCCAGCGACGCCGAATCCGCACTGTGGCTTAAACAACTTGAAAATTTATAAAATAAAAACTTAATATCTTATAAAATGTAATATAAAGTTTTAATTTAAAGTTTAATTTAAAATTTAATGTAAAGTTTCAACACTCACGGTATCTTGCTTGACAAAAAATTATGAAAGTTGTATATTATGTAATATGTTACCTATTTATTGAAGGAGAAAACAAATGGCAGCCAAGATGCCTTTCGGTTTGAAAATTGCGATATTGAACAGAGCGTTCAGAAAGAAAATGGACGAAAAGGCCTCAGATATGGGGCTTACATCTGTGCAACTTCGCGTTTTGGGTTCGGTGAGCCGACTGGAAGAGGCGGGGCAGACGGAAATACATCAGAACGACCTTGAAAAAATCGAGTGCGTTACTCATCCCGCTATGACACGACTTATTCAGAAACTCGAACGGAAAGGCTTTATAAAGTGCGTTACAAGTACTTTTGACCGCAGATATAAAAAAATTTCATGCACGGAAAAATCATCGGGTATACATAAAATTATACTTGCGCAGGATAAAGAGGTTTTCGATGAATTCTGCAAGGGACTTGACGGCAACAAAAAAGCAGAGTTCGCAAATTTATTAGACTGCGTGTTGAAAAACGTAAACACCGATATATATATCGGCGAATTATCGGAAAAATAATTTTTTTACCGATACTGTCTTTAATTAAAAATACCTGTGAATTTAAACCGGAAAAAATTTTTATATAAAGTGCTTTTAAGTAAATTTAATTAAGCCTGATTTAATAAGAATCTAAAAACTTTAATAAAGAAAATCATAAATAAGGTGCGTAAATAATTATTTCAGGGCGGCGTACAATTTTAATTTGAACTGCCGCCTGTTTTTTCGGGTAAATAAGTAACATGTTACCTAAATAGGAGGCAAAAAAATGGTAGCGGAAAAAGAAGGACAAAAAAGTATATACGAAACTGAAAGAATAGGTAAACTTATTGTAAAATTTGCGATACCTTGCGTAATATCGCTTGTTGTGAATGCGCTGTACAATATAGTGGACCAGATTTTTATCGGATGGGGTGTCGGATATCTCGGTAACGGAGCGACCAACATAGTTTTTCCGATAACAATTATAGCGTTGGCGCTTGCCGTTCTCATAGGAGACGGCGGGGCGGCGTTTTTAAGTCTTAAACTCGGCGGAGGGGATTTAAAGAGCGTAAAAAAGGGCTTAGGTAATTCCATTACGATGGTTACGATTGCGGGAATACTTATATGTATAATATTCCTTGTATTCATGGACCCGTTGCTTACCCTTTTCGGGGCGACCGAGTCCCTTCGTCCGTACGCATCGGAGTATGGATACATAATCGGAATAGGATTGCCTTTTACAATGATATCTATGGCAATAAACGCAATGATAAGGGTAGACGGAAGTCCTA
>CALWBJ010000002.1 GCA_944376035.1 uncultured Clostridia bacterium
AACTCCCCGTTCCGCTTGCGTCCGAAACATCGGTGGTAAACTCCGATGTAAGACAAAAATTTATGTAATCTTTCGGAAGAAGTATCTTATTTATTCTTGCATAAATTTCAGGTCTGTTGTTTTTTACCCAAAGCAGTTTACTCAAAGTAAAGCCTGTATTCGGGGCGTTACCTGTAAGTTCGATATATTTTTCCTTGCCTATCACACGGCAAATTTCCTCTACTTCTTTTCCCGTACGTTGATCGCACCAGATTATACTGTCGCAAAGGGGACGGTTATTCTCGTCCAAAAGAACAAGGCCGTGCATCTGTCCCGACATACCCACTCCCGCTATATCCTCTTTTTTCACCTTGTCTGACAGTTCTTTAAGCACTTCATAAACTGCATCCCTCCAATCGTCGGGGCGCTGTTCTGCCCAGCCGTTCTGCGGTTGCAAAAGTTCATATTCACGGTATGCGGAACATAAAGGTTCGCCCTCTTTCGAAAATAGCACCGCTTTCGTACCCGATGTCCCCACGTCCGCTCCTATGACGTATTTCATGCACCTTCCTCCTCTTTACGGTCTGCTGCAAAATTAATAACTCCTTCTCTTGCTTTAAAAAACGTTCTTCGCTTAAACAGTTAATATCCGACAACCGTATATATCAAGTTTATTCATTATGATATATTATATCAGTTTTAAAAGTTATTGTAAATACCTTTTTAACATAATAAACAGTCTTAATAAAAATGCAGAGGTCTTTTCTGTAAAAACTGAATGTGCGGAAATCTTTTCGATAAAAGATTTCCGCAAATAATAAAAAAAATTTTATAATTTAATAGTATGAATAATGGTAAAAAAACATTTATATTTTATTTGTAATTATTTCTAAATTTAAAAAACCGATAGCGTTTAATAACGAAATCGGCTTTTTTTATTGTCTCGGTGGGTTAAAATGTGTTTTTTCGGTATGTGTGTGGGGCAAAAGGTTGCGTTAATACAATGTTTTTACATTTTTATTACAAGTAAGAACTCCCGTATAAAACACTTGATAAAATTTTTATTATATGATATATTATAAATGCCAAACGAACTTAATATTGTCGCAAATAGGCGTAGTTTCTTTTTTTAAGAGTAATTATACTCCTATTTTAGCATACTCACCGAATAATATCCATTTGATAAAAATGCGACTCCGTTCGGTGGTATGGCTATGCTTATACTTGCGATAAAGTTCGTTTGGCGACAACTTGGAGTTTCGCATTTTTAGGTGCGCTGACTTCGGTTGGCGCATTTTTTATTTAAATATAAATGGAGAACGTTATATGTATAAAAAAGGATTTATTGCCATTATTTTATTATCAATCATAATGCAAACACTTTTTTTGGGCGCATGTTCAAATAGCGGCTGGAAACTTGTGAGAAGTGTGACAATCAACACAAGTGGCACAGAAAAAACGTTTAGCAGTAACAAGAGTAATCATTTTGGTGCGCTTATTGAAGTAACAGAAGATGAATATTCAAAAAACCGTTCTGGACGAGATATTGATAATCGTGATGATCAAAATATCAAAACATTATCATTTTCGGAAGTTAGCAGAATAACAAAAGGTGGAACATCTTATTCATATAAAGAAACGCTTTTAAAGGGATATTGGTATCACAGGTATGTGGCAACATTTGGTGGATTCAATATATTCTATTATAAAGAGCCATATATTGAAACATCATATAGTCTTGTATATATTAAAATCATTAATGATACAACTATCAAAATAAAGACTGGAAAAGGCGAAACGACTTACACAGTAACAAGTTACACTTTTAAGCAAGTTTAATATTATTAAGGAGGAGATATATGTATAAAAATCCTAACAACTACAATTATTCTCGTATTGTACGCGGGCGAGTATACGAAACAAACTCGAGAAAAATTTATGAAGATTTTTGCGATACTTTAAAATGGGATAGAGATAAGGCTAATCAATTTGGTAGACAAGGCACGCCGTTGTATGCCGAAAATTGCGATACCGATAGAAAATTAGCCGTTTGGTTTATAAGCAATCCTAAATATTTTAATACAGATATTATGGATAAGAATCATATCAACATTATAAAGAATAACGGCGAGGAAATAATAGAAAAAGTCGCCCCTTTTATCGGCATTTCGCACGATACAGGCAGAATTACTTTCGTTAAAACAAAATATGGATATGAGTTTTTTGGTGTATATAAATTGGTGAAAAACGGCACTGTAAGAATTTATAGAAGAATAAGTGAAATTTATCCGATTAAATAATAGTATATAAAAAGTTTTATTATTGTTAAATTTTTCAAGCGTTATATGTTCAAATCCCGCACATTTCACATTTTAACCCACCTTATCAATGTGTGTAGGTAGGGTGTTTTTTGTCTATTTTTTAAAATAAAAAAGCCCCTTGTAAATCAAGGGCGTCAAAAATCGTTAGTTTTTGCCTTAAAAAATATGAAAAAGGGTCAAAAAGACAAAAGACTTTTCGACCCACACATTTGGAGCTACTGAGCGGATTCGAACCGCTGACCTGCTGATTACGAATCAGCTGCTCTACCGGCTGAGCCACAGTAGCGTTTCTTTGGGGAGTTTTCCGAAACGCCCCGATTGCTTATACATATTATCACAAAATCAAAAAAATATCAACAGAAAAAATCAATTTTAAAAAACTTTTAAAAATTTTCTGTTGCCGAAAAAATAAAGATTTAAAATAACTTTATTCAATCAGTTTCTGTATTTTCCCTACATACTCTTTACCGCAGTTATAACCTGTCTCAATCGCTTGTTCGATATTCTTGAATTTATACTGAGACATATCGCCCAAATCAGGCTCTATAAAAAGGTCGGGTTTCTGACTTTTAAGTTTCTGAGCGGTCAGTTCACTGTCCACAATTTCAAAAAATCTGAACATCATGGAAAGAATGTTATATTTTTTGTCGCAGTTTCTGGTCTTTCCGAGCACGTCTATTCCCACGACAACTTCGGCGCCCATGTCTTTTACTTCTTCAATGGGTACTCTGCACTTCACACCGCCGTCAACCAAAACCATCTTGTCTTTATATACGGGACGAAAAATACAAGGAATAGAAGAACTCGCGGCAACGCCTTCGGCGACCGAATCCTTACCGCTGAAAATCTTTATGTCGCCCGTAACGATATCGACGGCGACAGCGCGGAATGGAATTTTCAAATCGTCAAAAGTAAGGTCTTTAAGAAGAGAGTTAAGTTTTTTACGCATTTTTTTCGCTCTCAAAAGCGCTGCGCTGCCAAACGGATTCATTGAAAGGTCGAATATGTCCGAAAATTTGAGTTTAAGAACTTCATCGTACATTGAATCGGGCGACATTCCCGAAGCATAACATGCGCCGACGACGGCGCCCATGGAACTTCCCGCAATATAATCGGGCTTTATGCCGTTTTCTTCCAAAGCCTTTAAAAAACCAATCTGTGCAACGCCCCTGCTGCCTCCCGAGCCGAGCGCCAGTCCGAGTTTTTTTCCCATACGATATTCCTAATCTTTGTCTAACTTTAATTGACATAGAACATATTCTCG
>CALWBJ010000003.1 GCA_944376035.1 uncultured Clostridia bacterium
TGGTCGGAGTAGCGAGACTTGAACTCACGGCCTCTTGCCCCCCAGACAAGCGCGCTACCAACTGCGCCATACCCCGAAAGCCTTTATATTATATCACGACTTTTTGTATTTTGCAACAATTTTATAATAAATATTAGACACAATTTTTATTAAATGCTATAATTTGAAAAAGTGAGGTTAAATTATTATGAGAATAAGGCGTCGTAAGCATCTTGAAGAAAGACTTGAAGCGGTAAAAGATTATTTTATTGTTGCAGATAAACAAATTATAGATGTAAATAAGGCTGTGAAAGATAAAAAATATTTTAATTTTACTGAAATTTTCGGAAATGAAAATCCTGTAATAATCGATATCGGTTGCGGAAAGGGAGGGTTTGTAACCGAACTTGCCTTAAAAAATCCTGATTTAAATTTCATAGGCGTGGAGATGATGGAAAATATAGCATTACTTGCGGCCGAACTTGCTCAAAGCAAGAAAATTACAAACCTTAAATTCGTAAATTCGGGTGCCGAGTATCTTCCGAGATATTTTTCGCCTCAATCAGTAAGTCGGATTTACCTTAACTTTTCTCCGCCATATCCTAAAAAGTCAAATGAAAACAGGCGGCTTACAAATTCGCGGTTTGCCGCAATTTATCATGAAATGCTTATCAGTGCCGGCGAAATAATACAAAAAACCGACGATAAAGATTTTTTTGATTATTCTTTTTTTTCTTTTAATGAAAACGGATTTGAGACGTTCGTTTTAACGGATAAAGAGGTAAATAAAAAATGCTACGGAGTAATGTCTGAATATGAGAAAAAATTTATTAATTTAAATTCTTCCGTATATGCTTTATCTGCTATAAAAAAATAAATTTGCATATTGACAACATAACTTGCTTGGTGTAACATTAAATTAAGAAAGATTAAAACACTTATAAAATTTTTTTAGATAATATTATTAAAATTAAGCATGGTATAGAAGAACGCCATCATACAATATTTAATATAAAATATGAAGAATATGATTTTACTATGAATATAAAGTTTATGGAAGACAGAAGTGATGCTTACGTGAAAATTAATAATATATGGAAAGAAAAAATAGAAGACTATAACAGCAAGAGTGAAATTGTTCAATTTAAAGTATATGATAATAAGTTTTTTATAGTTACATGTGCAATGAGAACTCATTTATCTGGTTCTGTAAGAGGCGAAATGCCTTATTGTTTATATTATTATGACTTTGATACAGACGAAGTAATATATTGCGGATTTTATGCCGGTTATTACGACGAAGAATTTGGCGCTTACGGTGGGTTTACTGAGTTAGGGATACTTGAGATTTCTGTTAAAGAATCTTGAAAAATTTTTTAATTTTAAGCCTTATATTTGGGGTGTTGAAAATAATTTATGATATATAAGCCGCAAAAACTTGCTTAAAGTTTATTTAACCTAAGCAGTGTTATGCGGCTTTTATAATTTTTTATATCAAGTATAAACTTATAGCGAGTTATCAGCGTTTATTGCTAAGTTTTAGTTGTGCCCAAAGAATAACGGCGATCTGTAAAGGTACTCCTATTAAAAATATTGCCCAAGGGCTGTAATTAACAGATAAAAAATAAATATAAATAGAGGCAAGAATTGTCCAGATAAGTATTGAGATTATTATAAAAGTAAATTTTCTTTTACCCCATATACAGTTAAAAATCAAAAGCACGATAAAGGATGTTGGAACGGCAAAAATATAAAATATCCAATAATTATAGTGAGCAAAAAGGAGTCCGTATACGTGTAATATTATTGCAACTAGCCAAATCAGCGAGACGGCAAGAAGAGTAATAATAAGTTTATTCAATTTGTTTGATTTGACATTATATCGTTTATCATAAGTTTCGTCGGGATTTTCGGTCACAAGATAGTCCAAGGTTACTCCGTAAAGGTCTGCAAGTTTTTTCAAAACTTCAATAGGGGGAGTAGTGTCGCCATGCTCCCATTTGGAAACCGATTTATCTGTATAGTTTAATTTTTCCGCAAGAGAAGTTTGAGTCAGGTTATTTTCTTGTCTTAGTCTTATTAAGTTTTCAGCAATAATATCTTTTATTTCTTTCATATAGTAGATATTTTAGCATAATTTGTGTTAAAAATCAAGAAAAATAAAGGAATTCTACTAACGGTAGAGTTATTTTTTTATTATCTCGGGAGATGAGAAACGCGGTATCGTAATATTCAACTTGTTATTATTTTTAATAGAGTTAATACGGTTGTAAAAACTCGATAAAAATAATAAAATTACATTGATGTAAAATTGTGGTCAATATTTTTACGTTAGAAATATTAAAGAATTCAGTTTGATAAAAAGGATTTCCAAATCTTATTAATAAGAAACTGTTTTTTTGTATAGATAAACTAAGTAAGAAAATTATTGATTACAAAGTAAATAAAAATATAACCTTACTTAATCTTATAAAAATTTATTATTTGTAATACGGGAGGTAATGATTATGATTATGAAAAGTAAGATTGCTAAAGAAATACCGTTGGTTTTTGCTGTAGATGACAATTATGCACCTTTCTTAGGCGTTGCTCTTAAATCTATATTTGATAAAGCGGATAAAAACTATTTTTACAAAATATATGTTCTTAATACGGGAATAAGCGCTAAGAATCTTAGGAAACTGAAAGTATATAACACCGCAATGTCTTCAATCGAGTTTGTTGACGTTTCTAAGCAATTGGATTCTATCGGTTATAAACTTCACCTAAGAGATTACTATACAAACACAATTTATTACAGATTTTTTATTCCCGCGCTTTTTCCCGAATACGATAAGATTATTTATCTTGATTGTGACATTATACTTAATGAAGATATTGCTAAATTATTTAATGTTGATTTAAAGGATAATATTCTTGCGGCTGTTCCGGAAGAAGTTATGAGTTCCGTACCTGTATTCGGTGAATATTCGGAAGAATTTCTAGATGTGCCGAGAGAAAAATATTTTAATTCCGGCATACTTGTGATAAATACAAAAAAGTACAGAGAATTCGATATTGAGGGCGGTTTTATCGATATGTTAAAAAAACATAAGTTTGAAGTAGCGCCGGATCAGGATTATCTTAATGTTCTCTGTGCGGGTAAAGTACATTATCTCGATACGGGGTGGAATAAGACACCCATCTGCAATCCGATTTTCAATGATATCGATTTAAAGCTTATACATTTTAAATTAAATTATAAGCCGTGGTTTTATGATGGAGTGATGTACGAAAAATATTTCTGGAAATATGCAAAACAAACATCTTTTTATAAAGAATTATTAGAGAAAAAAGCAAACTACGGCGAGGCAAACAGAGAAAAAGATTCACTTGCCTATAAAAAACTCATGCAGATGGCACACGATTATATTCACGGCATAAATAATTATAAGCGTATTAAACAGGGGTTGATTTAATGAAATCTGCGTCTCGTCTTGCTATCTTAAAAAAAATATCCGAATACGAGAAAAAGGGTTTTTGGGATAAGGATGTTGAGGACGATCCCGAAAGTATTGTTCTTACTCCTGATAAAATCGATTATCTTAATGAAAAATTTTTTTCGAGAATAATGACAAAGGTTGCCAACCGCGCTGCTGTCAACTATTACGAGAGACTTATAAAAAACGGTGACTTTGTAATAAAAGAAATAAATGGCATTGAAAATTACCGTGCAGTTGAAGGCGGGGCTATTCTTACCTGCAATCATTTCAGCGTTTGTGATAACTATGCCGTTTACAGGGCAATAAGAAGTGAACTTCCAAAGGGCCATTATCTTTACAAAGTTATAAAGGAAGGTAATTATACAAATTTTAAAGGTCTTTTCGGATTCTTTTTCAGGCATTGTAATACGTTGCCTTTAAGCAGTAATACCGCCACTATGAAAAAGTTTTTTTCAGCCGTAAAAACTCTTTTAAATAATGGAGAAAAGATACTTATTTATCCCGAACAGAGTATGTGGTGGAATTACAGAAAGCCGAGACCGTTAAAAGACGGTGCATTTAAGTTTGCGGCTAAGTTTCTAGTCCCTGTCATACCTGTATTTATAACTATGGAGGATACCGAAAAACTTGATGCGGACGGTTTCAACATACAGGCTTATACATTACATTTTTTACCGGCAATTTATCCTGATCCGGTTAAGACCGACAAACAGAATGCTACAGAAATGAAAGAAAAAAACTATGCTGCATGGAAAAATATTTACGAACAAGTCTACGGAATAAAGTTGACATATCTGACGGAATAGTGTAGTTTTAATCATGAGTAACATATCGGGTAAAATATATGATTTATATAAGTGTAATTGTAGTTGCAATGTTTTTAATAGATCTTTTTAACGGACTTTTTAATTCCGCGTTTGAATTTTGGTATTTTACTTTATCAATAATAGGGTGTACTTTGTCGGTAATTGCAATTGACGCGGTTTTCGCAACGATAGTGAGATGGCTTTTGCCTAAAAAATGGTTTAATAAAGATAAAAACTTTTCGGCGGGTAAAAAAGAGAGTTTGTTCTATGAAAAAGTAGGAATTAAAAAATGGAAAGAAAAGGTTCTGGAACTCGGAGTTTTTGCGAATTTCAGAAAGAATAAAATTGCTGAACCCGGTAACAACGAATATATAGAGAGATATATCGTAGAAGCGCATTATGGGATTGTTGTTCATATTTGTTGTGTGATATTCGGTTTCGGAGTAATTGGAATATTTTATAAACTTGCTTTGGTAGTTGCTCTTCCTGTTGCTTTGGTTAACATGTTTCTGAATTTATTACCGATAATGGTTTTAAGATATAATTTACCAAAACTTAAAACTCTTTATAAATTAAATGAGCGACGCGAAAAGAAGTTAAAAAATCTAAGTGAATAGTTAATTATAGTTATTTCGTCTATAACACCATCGTTTTGTTACGGAATTTCGTTTTTAATTTTTTAAAGCACGTGTGGAACTAAAAAACGCTTCCATACGTGCTTTTTATTAATTATTAAATAAAACGATATTTTTTTATTATTTTATTATATTGTATTGTGATTTATAAATTTTAGAGATGGTTTTTAAACTTTACTTATTTAAATATTTATATTATAATATAAAAAATAAAAAGATCAAAATGAAAAATAAACTTTGAAAAATTTAAATATTTTAAAAGTGAGTTGATTATGAAATTCATACATTGTGCAGATTTACATATTGATTCAAGAATGGAAACATTGCCTTCGGAAAAAACAAAAATAAGAAGAGAGGAAATACTGCATACTTTTGAGAGATTGTGCGAATTTGCGTCGGAAAATACGGTAAGGGCAATTATTATTGCCGGAGATATGTTTGACGGTAATAAGATTTCCTCTAAGACAAAAGCACGTATACTTTATGCGATAAAAAATAATCCTGATGTGGATTTTCTCTATCTGAAAGGAAATCATGACGAGGGCGGGCTTAATGCCGTTGATGAAGGCATACCCGAAAATCTTAAATTTTTTTCGGACGAATGGACCTGTTTTAATTATGGAGACGTGAATATTTCGGGAATAGTAATTACCGATAAAAATAACGGACTTTTTTACGACACGCTTAAACTTGCGGACGATAAGAAGAATATTGTGGTACTTCACGGACAAACTGCCGAGTATAAAAGCAAAGACGACGGTGCGGTGATCAGCATACCGCGACTGAAAAATAAAAATATCGACTACTTGGCGCTCGGTCATATTCATTCATATTCGGAAAATCTTCTGGATTTAAGAGGCAAGTATGCGTATTCTGGTTGTCTTGAGGGGAGAGGCTTTGACGAGACCGGAGAAAAAGGTTTTGTACTGATAGATTTTTCCGGCTCAAAGCCCGTAACCGAGTTCATTCCCTTTGCTACAAGGAATTTATACGAGATTGAGTTCGACGTTTCGGAAAGCGATAACTGGTACGATATGCGCCGATATATTATTACCCGACTTGTCGAAGATTATCCGACAAACAGTCTTATAAAAGTTATCTTGAAAGGGGAGCACAGACCTGATTACGAAATAGATCTGGACGACCTGTTATTACGATTAAACGAGCGTTTTTTCTTTGCGAAAGTTTATGATAAAACCGAACTCCGCATATCAGAAAAGGATTTTGAAAAAGATAAATCCATAAGGGGGGAATTTGTGAGGGCGGTATTAAAAAGCGACATGGATAATCTGACGAAAAAGCGTGTGATTATGTGTGGCATAAATGCTTTGAAAGGCGAAGATATATAATATTCGGGTGAGTTTATATGAAGATTACAAAATGTAACGTTAAATCTTTCGGTGTTCTTAAAAATTTTTCGGTTGATTTTTGCGACGGTTTAAATACCGTAAAAGAAGATAACGGCTGGGGTAAAAGTACGCTTACTGTTTTTATAAAGGCGATGTTTTACGGACTGAGCGACAGTAAGCGAAACATAGCCGATAACGAAAGAATAAGGTTCAGACCCTGGGGAACAACCGAAAGATTCGGCGGCGATATCGAATTTGAGCATAAGGGGAAAAAATTTAAAATCGAAAGGTTTTTCGGTAATAAGGAATCCGATGATACATATAGGCTTACCGATATTGCGTCGGGAAAGGTGTATGATAAAATCGGAAATTTAGGCGAGAAAATCTTTGATATCGACGAGGAAGGATTCTTTTCGACTGCTTATTTTTCGCAAAAGGACTTTGAAATAAAAAGTAATTCGAGCATTACGGCTAAGTTCAATAATTTATCGGGGGATAATGATTCGGATGCGTTAAATTCGGCTGTGAAAAAAATAGACGAAAAAGCAAAACTTATTAAAGGTCGTGCGGAAAAAGGTTTGTTTTATGATGTTAAAAGACAGTTGTTTAACGTAAATGATAAAATCGAAACTTTATCTAAAGTTTCGGATACGCTTTCTTTTGTCAGGAACGAACTTAAGAGCGTTGATTCCGAAGTTGAAAGATTAAAAACGGAAGGCGAAGTTTTGGCGGAAAAAGTTGCGGTTGCAGGAAAATCCGAGGCGGAAAAAGTAAAGAGAGATACGTACTTGTCGTTTTTAAAAGAAAGAGAAGATTTTTTGCACGAAAAAAAAGAGTACGAAAAGGTTTTTAACGGCTCTATTCCCGATATGGAAAAAATAAACAGATGCATTACTTCTTATAAAGAAATATTCGATTTGCAGGAAAAAGAAAATTCGCTTTCAAGAGATATAGCGGCGATGGAAACCGAAAAAAAAGATGTTATAAATCAGTCCAATAAACCTGACAGAACTTGTATTATTTATCTTGTTTTATCGGTTTTGTTTTTAACGAGCGGGCTTATTGTAACTGTTTTAAGTTTGATCCCGAAACTGAATTTATCGGCTTTTATTTACGATTCGCTGCTTTTTATAGTGGGAAGTATACTTCTTTTTTCAGGCGTTGTTTTTTTGATTTTATTCATTTTTTATTTTAAGAAAAGGAAAAAATACAGTCAGGTTAAACTTGATGACATCGAACATAAATTAACAGTAAAAAAAGACGTGTTCGGACAGTATGCGTCTATGAAGAGCCGTTATGAAAAAGCGATAGAAATATTTCTGAATAGTTTTAATCTGCCCGATCATTCCGATATATTTTCGTCGCTGTCGTTTCTTAAAGAGACTTTATTGAAATACGACAGGTGCGTTTCGCTTTTAAAAGCCAACTCGGAGAACATTGAAAAATATAAAACCGCGATTACTTCAAACGACTTAAAAGTTATATCTTCAGATATCAATATTCTTCGTGAAAAACTAAAAGACACGCAGACTCAATATACGCTAAAAACAAACGATCGGGCAAACCGATTGGCGACAATATCTAAATACGAACAAATGTTGGATGCGTTGCCCGAATTGCTGAACGAAAAAGAACGTCTTAAAGAAAAAGCTTCGGAATTGGAGCATGAATATAATATTTTATCTTTGACAAACAAATATCTTAACGAAGCGGATGAAAATTTAAAAACAAAATACAGAGAACCGCTTGAAAAAAGTTTTAATAAATATCTTTCGAAAATAACAAACGATGTAAATTTTGATGAGGAAATAGATGTTGACCTGAA
>CALWBJ010000004.1 GCA_944376035.1 uncultured Clostridia bacterium
TATTTCTCCGACAATTTGAATTAAAGAAATACTAAAATTTTTTTATTAACTTTTTATTAAGTTTAGCACATATAAAAAAATATGCAAATCACATTATTCAAACACGTAAAATCTTGTTTTCTTTTAATCCAAATAAAAAATAAATGCAATTAAAAGTCCGGACAATGAAAAAAGGGCTCAAAACGCGCCCTTTCCAGTTCTTGGCGGAGGCTGAGGGATTCGAACCCCCGTGGGCTTGCACCCAAACGGTTTTCAAGACCGCCTCGTTATGACCGCTTCGATAAGCCTCCGTTTTTTACTTAAAATTGTTTGTATTAACTATTTTTATATATTTGTTTTTCAGTTCGTTAAAATATAACTATCAAACTATGAAATTTTTTATACTTTTCAAAAAATATTTAAACTTATTAAACTCCTATTGAACTGTAATATCTATTATATTTAATTTTCTGAATATCGTCAAGCGTATTTTACCCTTTTAATTTTATTCCAAATCCGAATACTTTAAAAGTTTTACGTCCGAATACTCAAAGAGTTTTAATGCAAACTCATCGGGATATCCGTTTTTATAAATTACAGTCTTTATACCCGAATTGATTATCATTCGAGTACATATAACGCAAGGCTGATGGGTAACATACATTGTAGCCCCTTCAAGACTTACACCGAGTTTTGCAGCCTGTACAATAGCGTTCTGTTCCGCGTGTACGGCATAACAAACTTCCTGCATTGTTCCGCTCGCTATATTTTTAACGCGGCGAAGACACTCTCCTCTTTCCGCACAACTCTCTATACCGCTTGGCGCACCGTTATAACCTGTTGTCAGTATTCTTTTATCCTTTACGACTACTGCGCCTACATGTCTGTTTTCCTGATAACAACTGGACCAACCGGCAACGGTTTCGGCAAGTTCCATAAAACGTTTATCCCACTTATTCATCTTTACCTACCGACCCTTTTTCAGTTATTTTTATCCTTATTGTTAATCATTTTATTCAGTTCACTCATAAAAGAAGATATATCTGTGAAAGAACGATAAACGGATGCAAAGCGAACATAAGCAACTTCATCTATCTCTTTTAGTCCGTCCATAACCATTTCGCCGAGTTCTTTACTTGTAATCTCCTGTGCAAGTGAGTTGTATACTCTCTTTTTTATATCGTCTACAAGTTTGTCTATCTTGCTTGCCGGAACAGGCCTTTTTTCACATGCCTTGATTATCCCGTTTTTGAGTTTGTTGGGATCAAAAACCTGGCGTGCTCCGCTCGCCTTGATTACGAGTACGGGAGTGGTTTCCACCGTTTCGTATGTAGTGAAACGTTTGCCGCAATTAAGACACTCGCGACGGCGACGGATAATCGACCCGTCTTCCGCCGAACGGGAATCTACAACCTTGCTTTCCGTACACCCGCAATACATACACTTCATTTGCATCCACCTCATACCCTTTTCATAATTTTACCATAAAACTTATTATTTTTACAACTATATTTGATAAAAAAATTTAATAAAAAATCATAAATAAGAGCATAATAATTTTAAAAGGTACAAAGATGCCCGCGATTATATATATTTTACTGATTGTTTATTTTATAGCAATAAACCTGTACGGAATACTTATGCTTCATTTCCAGAAAAAAGCACGACAGGAAGGCGACGACGAAAACATCACCGTAAGCGATTCAAAATTGCTGCTGGCAGGACTGCTTGGCGGCGCGACGGGGATCTTTATTTTTATGTTTATTTTCAAATACAGATTAAGAAGTCTTCTTATGATGACCTTAATGCCTGTCTTTATCGCCCTTAATATTTATTTATTGGTATCTGCATTTAACGGAGGGTTCGGGTTTTACATGCCCTGAAAAACCTATCTTTAATGTAATTCTTTATTCCTGACGTCAGTATTATTTTAGCCTCAATCAATATTATTTAAGCCTTAAATTTTAATGTAAAATTTTAAAAAAATTATATTAACTAAAAAATATTTCTGTCAAGCGTAATATTTAAAATCACAAATCATACCACAAAAATTACATACAAAATTTTATAAAGAGTTTATGGCGCGCGGAAGTGCTCTTATCAGATCCTCCGCTATTACGGAATAAGTATTCTGCTCTTTTTCGCAAATCTCTCCCGCTCTTCCGAATATATAAGCGGCGGTTGAAGCGCTTTCAATTGTTATCGGATTTCGGGCAAAAATTCCTGCGGCAAAACCGCTTAAAACATCTCCGCTGCCGCCTTTCGCCATACACGGGCTACCTGTTGTATTGATTACGGTTTTTTCGCCGTCTGTTATTACGCTCACAGCGCTCTTTGCAAGTAAAACTATGCCGAAACGGCGTGCAAATTCTTTTGATAAGTTGATTATGTCAGACATAACAATGTCCTTTTTCGCCTTTAATAATCTCGCAAACTCCCCCACATGCGGAGTTAAAAGTATATCACATTTTTTATTCTTTAATATTTCCGTTCCGTACTTAGATAAAGCGTTAAGTCCGTC
>CALWBJ010000005.1 GCA_944376035.1 uncultured Clostridia bacterium
CGCAGCTTGTCACGTCCTTCTTCGGCGCCATGTACCAAGGCATCCTCCTGTATGCTCTTTGTAGCTTGATCTTTCTTCTGAATTGCTATTCGCAATTCCGTCGAATTCCTATACTATTCCTTGACTATACTTACTCGACTAATTCTTTTTAGTGAATCGTTCCTACGTTCTTTTCGTATTAACCTTTCTTTTCTTTCTTAGTCTATTTTTTCGCTCTTTGCCTTAATGTACTATTAAAGTTTTCTCGAGATATTAACTAAACTGTAATATCTCTCGTTTCTATGCAGTTGTTAAACTACGGAAACCGACATCGGCCGGTTACGATGTTATCAAAACACCGCGAAAGCACTATCTTCAAAGCGATAGCCTACATATATTACCATTATTCATTTTTTAAGTCAAGTATTTTTCAAAAGATTTTCTACATTTTTTAATTTTTTTTGCAAAAAATCTACAAAGGTCTGTTTATTTAAAAATCTTTGCCCGTTTTTATCAAAAATTTATTTTAAAGTGGGTTTTCTTGATTTTTTGTAAACTCAATGCTATAATTTTATCAGAAATTTTTATCATAAGAGGTTTTGTTATTGTATGGATAAAAACATTATATATAACGATTGTAAAAAAGCGACAGAAGAACTCATTAAGGTTGCAAAACTTAAAAGCGGCGATATAATGGTCGTCGGCTGCTCCACAAGCGAAGTTACGGGAAGCAAAATCGGCACAAACTCCGACCCCGACGTGGCGAAAGAAATTTTCAGAGGCATTTATGAGGTTCTGAAAGAAAAAGGAATATTTCTCGCCGTCCAATGCTGCGAACACTTAAACCGTGCCATAGTTACCGAGAGGGAGGCCTGCCCTAATGCCGAACGCGTGAATGTAGTTCCGCAAAAAAAAGCGGGCGGTTCGCTCGCAACAGTGGCTTACAGTAGTTTTACTTCCCCTATCGTCATTGAAGAAATAAAAGCGGACGCCGGAATGGATATAGGAGATACTTTAATCGGCATGCACTTAAAAAAAGTTGCCGTACCCGTGAGGCTTTCCGTTAAAAAAATAGGCGAGGCAAACTTAGTGTGCGCAAGAGTCCGTCCCAAATTTATCGGCGGTATACGAGCGATATACGATGAAAATTTACTTTGATTATTGCCTATTATTAAAAAGTTGAATTTAACATGTTTATAATTTATTATTTTATAATGTTTTAAATTATAATATATATAATTATAATATTATGTTTAGAAACAAGGATATTTCACAAAACAATTTATACAAAATATTGTTTAATGAAATAATTATAAATAATAAATAAGCATTAAAAATATAAAAAAGACTTCCGTAAAAATCACGGAAGTCTTTTTTATTCTCTTTTAGTAAACAACAAGTTTTATTGTGCGTTGTGTTTTTATGTAAGTTTTTCTTCAAAACCGTCTATCATTTTCTGCAACTCTTCGTTTTCCGCAATAAACTGCTCCTTTTTTATAAGCGTTCTTAAATGCGCATAGTTGGATTTCGTCGCGCGATATATAAATAGTTTTTTATCTTTAAATATTTTTGGTTTTCCTTCATTAAGAGGTGTTTATTCAATAGTTTTTAATATTTTCCTTAATATCGCTTAAAAAATCCTGCCCCTGCGATTTAAATCGCAGGGGCGGAGAACATAACGGGCAAAAAATATTTTTTGCCCTTAGATTTTACCATATTACAGATACAAAACTAATAAATATGAATTATAAACTAAATTTTTCTCTCTATAATTTCATTAAATAATTCTTCGAATTCTTCTATGCTTCCTGTTTTAATTAAGTTCTTCTGACATATAAAAAAATAATTATGTGGGAAATAAAAATAGTAAAATTCACCCAAATCAACTATTTTTCGTATGTCCGTTATGTCCTTTAACGTATAACTATAAGGACCTTTTCCTTCTATGCTTATTTTATTGTTTTCTATTATAACAATATTTGGCAAATTTGGTTTTATATCTTTTTCTTTATTCATTACTATATTCGGAAATATAATAAAAATTAAAAACACGAGAAAAAACACAATCGCAAATACCGCGATAATCATTAAGTCTAAGGCAAAACCTAATAATATAGTGACAGAACAAAAAAATATATTGAGAAAAATGCAAGTAATTCTTGCTTTACAATGCATTTTCTTGACTACAAATTCTTCGCACTCCTCAGAGAGTTGCCCCTCAAACTCTATCATTATACATTTCCCCCAACAATGTATAAAACCGATTTTTTATCAAGTAGTTGTCTTAAAAATTATTATTGCTGCAACAGGGCGGAAAAATCGGCTTGGATTTTTTTCATAAGCGTTTCTGCCCGGTCTTTATCTTCTCCCTTAACCGAATAGTAAACTTTGAGTTTAGGCTCTGTGCCGCTAGGACGGATACATACAAAACTTCCGCCTTCAAGTTCATAGTAAACCGCGTTTACTTTCGGCGTATCAAGTTCGGTAACCTTTCCGTCCGAATCCGTTCTCTTTCCCGACGAATAATCTCTTTTAGCCTCCACTTTCAAGCCGCCTAATATTTTAACTTCACTATTCTTTATTCTTTCAACAACGGCGTTCATATCGCTCATGGCGTTTATACCGCTGTAAACCGTGCTTACGTTGGTATCGCAAACATATCCGTACTTTTTATAAAGTTCGGTAAGAATCCTGTAAATTCCCACGTTATGATAAGCATAATAACAGCACATTTCGGCAAAAAGCATACTGGCTACCACCGCATCCTTATCGCGGCAGTGCGTGCCTCTCAAATATCCGCAACTTTCTTCAAATCCGAAAATAAATTTTCTTTTGCCGCTGTCGTCATACTGTTTGATTTTTTCGCCGATATATTTAAACCCTACGGGTACTTCAAATAAATCTATGCCGTAATCGTCGCAAATGGCTTTTGCCATACCCGTGGTAACAAAACTCTTGACCACAAAACCGTTTTTATCGAGTTTTCCCGTTTGTTTAAGGCGCATAAGTATATAGTCAAGTAAAAGTATACCTGTCTGATTGCCCGACAAAACTATAAATTCGCCATCGTCGTTCCTTATTGCGACGCCTAATCTGTCGCAATCGGGGTCGGTACCGAACACTACGTCCGCCTTTTTGAAATCCGCCATTTTAACCCCGAGATAAAGGGCTTCTTTAACTTCGGGATTAGGCACGCTTACCGTTGAAAACTCTGTATCTTTATTTACCTGCTCGGGAACAAGCGTAACGTTTACGCCTATCTTACCGAGAATATGCGTTACGGGCTTAAAACCGCTTCCGTGCAGAGGAGTATATACAAGTTTGATATTTTTGCCCGTTTTCTTTGTTTCAACAGGAGAAAGCGCCAGAGCCTTTATGGTTTTATAATATTTTCTGTCCACCGAAGACGGAACTTTTTTTATCTTTTTCCCGAACCGCTTTTCGTCGTACAAAATTGCGTCCGATAAAATATCTATATCCGAAATATACCTGACCACCTCGGCAGTCGCCTCAGGGGACATCTGAGCGCCGTCCTCTCCGTATACTTTGTAACCGTTGTATTCTTTTGGATTGTGGCTCGCGGTTATCATGATTCCCGCAACTGTTTTTAATTGTCTTACCGCAAACGAAAGCATGGGAACGGGATGAACGTCGCCGAAAAGATAGGTTTTTATGCCGTTTGTAGCGAGAACTACCGCAGAAGCATAGGCAAAATCCCATGACATTCTTCTTGTATCGTATGAAATAACCACGCCGCGCTTTTTTGCCTGCTCGCCGAGCGTCTTTATATATTCGGAAAGCCCCTGCGTGGCGCGCTTGACTGTGTACAGATTCATCATATTCGTGCCGAGCCCGATAATGCCCCGCATTCCCGCCGTTCCGAATTCAAGGTCTTTACCAAACCTGTATTCAATGTCTTTTTCGTCAGTAAGAGAACTGAGTTCTTCCCTGTCCTTCAATGAAATTTTTTTACTGGTTTTCCAGTTTTCAAAAACGTCTTTATACATATTCCGCTCCAAAATCACAGATAATGATAATGAAATACCGCAATTATTATACAACTATAATATATATATGTCAAAGGCTTTTTTTGTTATATATTGAGCGTATACTAAATTAATTTGTCGATAAAACTTAAAATATATAAATTTAAAAAAAATTTTTCTTATAAACAGTTGACATTAAAATGACATTTTGATACAATTTATAAGCATTGTTTGCAGGAAAGATATGCGGGTGTAATTCAATGGTAGAATTCCAGCCTTCCAAGCTGGCAGCGTGGGTCCGATTCCCATCACCCGCTCCATTAAAGAAAAGAAAGCGCCAAGGCTTATATGCACCTGTAGCTCAGATGGATAGAGCAACGGCCTTCTAAGCCGTGGGTCAGGGGTTCGAATCCCTTCAGGCGCACCAATACGGCGGGTGTAGCTCAGTTGGTTAGAGCGCAAGATTGTGGTCCTTGAGGTCGTGGGTTCGATTCCCATCGCCCGCCCCAGAAATATACAGGGGTGTCGCCAAGCGGTAAGGCACGGGATTTTGATTCCCGCATTCGTAGGTTCAAATCCTGCCACCCCTGCCACACGCATCACTTTTAGCCGCCGCAAATCTGATATAAATAAATTTGCTTAATCGTTTTATCCCCTTGTCGAAACAAGGCGCAAATCGAACAATAAAGCAACATCAAGACGGCAAATCATTGAATTATTAAAAAAATGCCCCATTAGCTCAGTTGGCAGAGCACGTGACTTTTAATCACGGTGTCCCGAGTTCGAATCTCGGATGGAGCACCAATTTCAGTGCCATTAGCTCAGTTGGTAGAGCACCTGACTCTTAATCAGGGTGTCCGGGGTTCGAGTCCCCGATGGCGCACCAGCAAAAGAGATGTTTGACATCTCTTTTTTCGTTAGGTAAAACCTATCGATTTTTAAATTCAATAACAGCAAGTT
>CALWBJ010000006.1 GCA_944376035.1 uncultured Clostridia bacterium
ACTGAAAATGAATTTAACACCGCTCTCGGAAGCACGCTGTTTATCTTTGTAAATTCCAGCCATAATTCTTTATAATTCTCAAAACCGTTAAATACCCATTTACCCGTTACCATGTCAAATCTCTGAAATGACATGAAAAACGTATCGGCATTTATATATACCCAGAATAAACAGAAATGCAGTACGGGTAATGATAGCATCACGATTATAAAAATTATTTCGGCACGAGTCTTTTTCCTTTTCGTTCTTAAAGTTGTTTGCATTTAGGACCTCTCGGTTTTTTATTACTTCTTTTTTACTTTAATCCTACCTGTTCAAGCCATGTATCCCAACTATTTGTTACCGAGGTTAATTCGTCGGCGCACCATCCTATCGCGGTCTTCGTATCCGCATTGGCAAGAAGTTGAGTATAAGGATTGCCCGAATTGTATTTACGCACTTTGTTTGCAGTCCAGAGCAGACTGGTCGAACTTTCAAACCACGTTGTGGAGTTACTCCATATATCCAGACAGGATTTTATGAACTCGCTTGTCTCGCACTCGCTTATATCGTAATCAAACGGTCTCGGCGTACCTGTCAAAGTCGTATATTTTTTCAAAACTTCGTCTTTGCACATATATGCAAGGAATAATTTTGCGCCTTCTTTATTTGAAGCTGCGCTCGGTATCATTATATAATCCGGCTGTCCGCTGTAATTGTAACGTAAATATTCTCCGTTTCCGTCCACCTGAGCCTCCCCTTCTATTATTGGAGTAGGCTTCATTCTGGCTTCGTCTTTCATTCCTTCCATGGATTCGTTTTCAACCCAGTTTCCGGTAGGTATCATCGCCGCCTGTCCCTGCACAAAGGACAATTGCGCCGTCTTGTGGTCTTTCGACCCCGAACCGCTGAGCGTATATTCCTTCCTGTTCTTTACGATAATGTCTTCAAACGTTTCAAGCGCTACAAGTTTACCATACGACAGATGGCTCGGATTTTCATATTCGACTACTTCTGGACCTGCAAATTCCACAAACGCGTTCAATTTCTCAACGCCCGAAACCTGTAACCACCAATTGGTACCTACAAAATCCCAGTATCCGCCGGTTATTGTTCCGGGATACACGAAAGGCGCGATTTTACCGTCAGTATCGTCAACTATCTGCTGACAGAGCGCTTTGAGTTCCGCAGTTGTTTCGGGAACTTCCCAACCGTATTTATCGAACATAGTCTTGTTATAGACTATTCCCGTCACATTTTCGTTCCACGGGAACAGATAATAGCCTTCTTTTTCCTGATATGAAAATTTACCGTAATCGGTCCATGCCCCCTGCATTTTTTTCCCGACCGTAATATCTTCTCCCGGTACTGTCATTTTATACAGATCGTCAAGATTTTCAAGATATCCTAACGATACATAACTATACCAGTTTGATGCAAGCACCATATAAATATCCGAAAGATTAAGTCCCGATTCGAGTTTTGAGGAAACGCCCGTGGTTACTTCGGAATCGCCGTCAAGAACAAAATAATATGAACTGCCCAGATCATCATGAAGAAAATCTCTTGCAATCTGTCTTATCCAATTATCGCCGAATCCAGTAGAGTAAGTGATTTTAATTCTGGTCTTGCCTTCTTTGGTGTCTTTATACATTTCGCCTGTACGCTCGTTGAAAGTAACTCCCTCGAGTCCGGGCTCGGTCTTTGCAGTTCCGCCGCACCCGACTACGGCAAACGAAAAGGTCACCGCAATTACTATTGCCATCAGAACTACTAAAGTTTTTTTCAATCTTTTCATTCTTATTCTCCTTTTTTATGAATTTTCGGCTTTTGCTTAATCAAATTCCACTTTTTATAAAACCGGGTATTCGGATTATTTTTGAATAAAAATCAGGTTTTTTGTCCCCGCATTTTATTAGAGAGGTAATTCATTGCATACGCCAATAATTTATATTTTCAGTTTTATTTATCAGTAAGGAAGGACAAATACTCCTTCACCGGGTTCAAGAGTCAACTTAAGTTTTCCGCCAGATACCGCCTGCGTCGTCTCTTTTCCGCCGCGGACAATCAGAACCGCCGATTTACCCGATATATTCAGCGTAACCTCGTTCTGTCGGTTCAATGCTGGATCGGTGAAATTTACTAAAAGATACGCTTCGTTACCGTCTTTATCTTTAAACACACCCGTAAAAGCGTCTTCAGTACTCGTGAATGCCGTCAGTTGCTCGGTTGACTGCAGCACGTTTTCCGAGTTCCCGAGATATGCGAAGTTTTCACTGTCATCATATACAGACGAAAGTATCACTCCCTGCCATTCGAAATTTTTATAGTATTTCATCAATCCCTGAATTTCAAGGTTGGTAGCGGCAACATAGTCATATGTCGTTGTCTTTTCATAATTTCTGTCTAAAAGCGCGTTGTTCCCGAAGTTTGTCGCTCCGTCATTCGGCGGCGGGCATGTATAAGTAAACCATTGTATACCTTCTCCACCGAACGCAAGGAATGAATATGCCTGGAAACTCGCGTCGACTTTGCTTTCAAGTCCTCTGTTCCTCGAACCGAAGGCTATGCTTTGCAAAAATGTCCATAACTGTCTGTCTGTGCCTTCTTTCTTAATCGCTGTCTGCATTACGTCCATATTGTATAAAAATGAAGGTTCAAGAGAATAATCCGACCCGCTCTTATAAAGAGGATAATGATCATAAGATATATAATCGTCTTCTATCATTTCAATCCAGTCGTCTACATAATCCACATATTTAATCGCTTCACCGGTTCCCGACAACTGACTGCCTCCCGCTATAACCGGAAAAAGATTAACATAATATACAAGATCGGGCGCTGCCTGTTTGAAAATTTTATATCCGAATGCCAGATCTTCGTAAAGACTTCTGCTCGGTTCGTCCCTGATCATAAATCCGCAAAGAGCGTCGCTGAACTCGCTGTCAAGATAAGGTTGAATTATCTCTTTTACACGATTTACTATCTGCTCTTCGCTTTTTACACCTTGCTCAACATTACTTCTTGCACTTAAAAGTTCGTTTTTAAGAGTACCGTCGGCAATAATGTGCTTTATCCCGACTTTCGACGCCGCTTCAAGCGCTTTGAAATTATACGCTCCTCCGTCATTCATCATTTCATATCCGGGGAAAGCGGTGGTGAATCCCGCATCCGCTATTTCCTGATACTTTTCAAGAAATTCCTCGTCCGTTAGGACGTGAGTCTCGCCCGTATATACCCCGTTTCCATCATAAATCTTATAAGAATCGGATATTCCGACCCACATCCCTATTTCGTATTTTTCATCTGAAGTGTATACGGGAGGGTCTCCTACGCTCGCCCAGCCGCAGCCGATACATGATATTCCCAAAACTGTTGCCATAATTAAAACCAATATCTTTTTAAACAATTTTTTATCTCCTTATATCGTATATTTTTATCTGACAAGCACCTGTCATTGTGCTTTCAGCACAATGACAAAAGGCTAGCCTTTTAATTTTTATTCCCTTTTTTCTTAATATTAACACACAATATATGCTTTGTCAATACCAAATTTTAAAAAAGTTAATATTTTTTTGTAATAAAAAAAACAGATAATCATTTTTATCTGTTTTTTACTTATGTTTTTACTATTTTTTGGAAATTTTTATTTTTTTATTTCAACTTTGTTAATATTTTCTTGAAGTTTCCTTGAAATTTTCATATATTTTATTTTAATTTAATTAAATATATCCGCTTTATTCGTAAAAATTTAAAAATACAGATTTTTTATAAATTTGTATAAATAAATTACGTAAAATTGAAATATTAAAAAAGTTAACTTATAAATAATATTTGCATTTTAATTTTATTTTTTGATTTTAGGCATATAACCCATACAAAAGATGAATTGTCAAACTAAGAGCAACACTTTTTAAGATTTAGTTC
>CALWBJ010000007.1 GCA_944376035.1 uncultured Clostridia bacterium
GGCAGAAAGGGACGAACGAAAACCTCAACGGCTTGCTCAGAGAATTCTACCCCAAGGGCAGAAATTTGTCGAGGGTAAGCCCTGCTACATTAAAAAAGAACCTGGCGGTAATAAACGCCAGGCCTAAAAAAGGTTTGCATTACCAGACACCGCAAGATTTGTTTGAACTAAATCTTAAAAAGTGTTGCTCTTAGTTTGACAATTCATCTTTAGTTAAAAACAAAAATGCGAAATTGAAAGGTAAATCAAAGCAAAAGCAAAACTAAATGCCAAAGTGAAACTTAAACCTAAACAAAAGTAAAACTAAATGTCAAAGTGAAACTAAAAGCAAAAGTTTAAGTAAAACGAAAGCAAAAGCAAAAGCACTCGCCCGCGGAAAACGCGGGCGAGTGCTTTTGTTCATTATTCTATTAAAAATTTTCTTTCTCAAATTCAGTATAACTACAATCTTATTTAACTAAAATAATTATATCTTATTCTGTTATATATCGATTAAACCGTAAATAGAACGGTCAGATATTTTTATATAACAGTTTCGGTATCGAAAAACGCTTCTTCGAGCGAAAGCCCCGCCGCGTTAATGACGGTAAGCGTTTTGTCTATCTTTGCAAAGGACATTGCTCCGAGTTTTGTTACTCCGCCGAGGTCTACGGTGTCCGTTCCCGTGGAATTTCCGTAATAGGTAAGCGCGTCGCAATCATAGAACGCGTAAACTCCTATTTCGTTTACCGCGGCGACTTTGACGGTTTTAAGTGATTTGCAGGAATAGAATGCATAATCGCTTATACTTGTTAATGACGCGGGAATTTCTACGCTTGTAAGTTTACTTTCTCTGAACGCGCCCTCGCCTATCGACGTAACGCTTGAAGGAATTTTAAGTTCGGTTATGGAAACGCCCTTGAACGCTTCGTCCCCTATGCTTTGGAGAGTGCTGTTATTTTCAAAAGAAAATCCCTTTCCGGTCGCGGTATCTTTATTTTTAAGTCCCGTACAGCCGCTGAACGCTTCGTTTCCTATCTCGGTTACTGCGGCAGGCACTGTGATTGTATCGATAACGGTGCAGCCTTTGAACGCCGCGTCGCCTATTTTAACCACTTTTTCACCGAGAGTCACCTTAGTAAGACGTGTGTTACCGCTGAATGCGTACATGGGAAGCGAATAGTCGCTTGCAGGCATAACATTGACTTCCTTTAACGTAATGGGAAGGTAATACGTATTGGAGTTTGTCCCGTCGTAATACTGAGTGATAGCAACTCCGTAATTATACTGTTCGGTACCGAAAATATACCCGAATGTCCTTGCCGCATTTACCGCCTTATCTTCATCGGAAGGGGTTTCGCCGTAAGAAGGATCTCCCGTTGCCGACTCGCCTATAAAAGGAAGAGTTATGCTTTCGAGTTTTCTCATTCCCGCAAACGCCGCGGCGTCTATGGTTTCAACGGTAGAAGGTACAATAACCGATACGAGCGTATCGTTGCCGGAAAAAGCATTTGCCTTTATTCTGCCGATAACTACGTCGTCGGGAACCGCCGCGCCTATATCGAGTTCGGTTACTCCCTTGCCTTCGTCAACGTATCCGTAAACGGTATAAAAATCATCGTCGCCGAATTTTCTGTAAAGCAATCCGGTCTTACCTTCGGAAGTAGTTGTTTCCCCGCATGCAAAAAGACTGCAAGCCGATAAAATCAATATTATACAAAGGGCTAAAATCTTAATAAGTCTTTTCATCTTTACTCCTTGAATGAGCGTATTTTACTGAAATACCTAAATAGTTTATCATTTTATAAATTTTTTGTCAATAGATAATATTTATTTTGCTTTCAAAAGAAGGGTTTTTTTAAAGTAAAGTGCCGCAAAAAGGAATTTTTCCTTTTTGCGGCACTAAAATCTTTATAAATATTATGTCGCTACAAATTATTTTTAATTACCGATTTAACGACAAACGTTTCAGATAATTACTTTTCCGTCATAAAAGGACTGGAAAAATCCGTTTGTATCGGCGCCCGTTTTTTCGAACACTCCGACAATGTCGTAAGGATCTGCGTTTTTAAAGCAATACTGCGAGTAATAATTTTTAAGGCCTTTGAAAAATCTTTCGTCGCCTATGGTTGTTCTCAAATAGTCATACATTAAACAACTCTTTATGTAAGCGATATTGACGTATTCGTATTCGCCCGAATATTCGTTAAGCGCGCGGAGCATGGTTGTGTCCACATCCCCGAAAAGTTTATCGTAAACCGAGCAAAACACCTTATAAGTCTTTTCTGTTGAAGATATGAGGCTTTCTCTCGTGTACGAATACTCGGGATAATTCTCATAGAAAACAACGACCGAATATTCGGCAAGACCTTCGTCCAAAAATCCGTATTCCACCTCGTTGTTGCCGACAGCCGTCTGCCACCACTGGTGCGCCGTCTCGTGAACTATCACCTCTCCGTAAGCGGCGCTTTCAAGATCGTCGCTTATCATCACCAAAGCGGGAAACTCCATTCCGCCCTGTATAAATCTTGTCTGAACGACCGAATAATCGGGATAAACGTAACTGCCGTATTTTTCATTGAACAGTTTTACGCTTTTAACCGCGTATTCGAGAGATTTTTCCGGTGCGGCGTCGTCATAGTAATAATAGTTGATATTTACGCCCGTACTGTCGTCGGTTATCATCTCAAACTCCTTTGACAGTACAAAAGCAAAAGATCTTGCTTTTTCTATCTTGTAAGTAGAAGTACGTTTTCCGTCTTTTTCTGATGACGAAATTACCTTTCCGCTCGCGGCAACTACATACTCGCTGTCCGCGGTAAGCGTTACGGTATAATCGGCACAGTCGCTGTAAAAGGGATCGCCGTTGGGATAATAAACGCATTCGTAAAATCCGTTTTCGTCATAGGCGCAGAGTATGGGATAGAAATTCGCAAGGTTAATTGTCTTGTCGTTATACCCGGTACGGGCTATAACGTCGGCAAGGCTTAATGTAAATTCAATTTCCATACTTACCCTTTCGTCGGGGAAAATCTCTCTTTCCAGACAAACGATAAGAATGTTTTTATCCGCTCCGCCTATTGAAAATTCAAGTTCTTTCCCTTCGGAAGTAACCGAAGAAACGGTCATTTCACCGTAATTTTTACCGTTTGGATATGCTTTTGAAACATACTGAGGTGAAATGGGAGAATACGCCGCTCCTTGTCTGAACGCGTTGCCGAACAGATTGAATTTTATCTCGCTTACGGTATTATCCGACGCGTTGAAATAGGTAACTTTCTCCGTTCCCGTAAGAACGTTGTCTTCAAGCGTACATGTAATTTCATATACCGAATTATTCTTTGCCCCCGACCCGCATGCGGAAAAGACCGCCGCAAAGGACAAAATCAACACAAATGCCAACGACACGCATATTTTTCTCATAAAAAACTCCGAAAAGATACTTTTACAATATCTTATTCGGAGCTTATCCTTAATATTCTGTTTATTGTCAATATTCTTTATATTTTGTATTCTATTATTTAAAATTTATTATTTTTTGCAATTTTATATTTATAATAAATTATTGTATTTTAATATTTTTACTTTTCGTCGAAAACAAGATAAGTTTCGGGGTCTATAAGTTCGTTATTTTCCATAACTTCAAAGTGAAGGTGCGCGCCCGACTTGTATTCCTGTCTGTTGGTTACCGAAACCTTACCGATTACGTCTCCCTTTGCCACCTTCTGACCCGTGGTTACCGCGTCGCCGTCCGCAAGCGAATTATAAATGGTTTTCAAGCCGTTTCCGTGATCTATGGTTACCGTATAACCTTTAAGAAGGTCGTTTGTAACGCTCTCGACTACTCCGTCGTAAGCCGCAAGTACGTCTGTTCCCTCAGGTGCGAAAAAGTCGATTGCAAGATGAGTGGAAAATCTTGAAAGAGTGCTGTTGAATACCATAGTTTCGCTGTATTCTCCTATAGAAGTGGCGTTCTCCACAGGCATGGCGAAAACAATAACCGTGTCTACGGGTTCATTGTCGTCTTCACCGGGAACGATAACATCTTCGTCATTGTCGTCGTTGTCGCCGGGTTTATTGTCGTCGTTGTCGCCGGGTTTATTGTCGTCGTCATTATCATTGGGCTTTTCAATCTGAGTTCCGGCGTCTCCGCCCGTAACCATCATCAAGGTTACCGAAAGTCCCACGGCAAGTATACAGAACGACAGTATCAGCCATAGCGCGTTTTTCTTCAAAAAGAGTACAAATTTTCCGTTTGCTTTTTTCATTTTTTATTCCTCCAATAATGTTTTGCTTTGGGATTATTTCCCAAAAATTTTTTTATATACAGTTTTTTTTATTTTTTTAAAAACTTCCGTAAATCAGCGGAGCGCCCACCGTGGTTTGCGTCTTTCCTTCGAACACGTGAAGATTAACGGTTTTTCCGTATATATATTCGCGGTACTTTATTTTCTCGGAAAATCCGTAATAACCTACTCCCTCGTCGGTAACCTCATAAAAGAGTGCCTCTGCTCCGAAATATCCGAATATTTCTTCTACGGATAAATCAGTCTTGCAACTCTCCCCCGTCCTTGTAAAGGTCATCAAAAAGCCTTCTTTATCGGAAGATATAATCACG
>CALWBJ010000008.1 GCA_944376035.1 uncultured Clostridia bacterium
AAACCTGTTCTGATATGCCTTGCTTGTCAGAAATATTGTATCGTAAAGTTCTTTTACGTATAATTTAAGGTTTTCTTCAACATTTGAGGTGAGTCTGTATACGATTTCTTTTTCTCTCGAAAAATCATTTACGTTTGCACCCGTTTCCGCCTTTACCGCCCCGATATGAGCGGCAATATCCATTCTTTTGAGATATAAATCTTTAATCTGATCATCAATACCGTCAATTTTCGTCCTTAAATCTTTGATTTTATCCGTATCACTCATACTAAAACTCCTTAATTAACCTTCTTAGAAATATATTACATAACATAAATAATTCACAAGACTGTTTACAATATTTTTACAAGATTATATACAATACTTTATCTTTTACGGTCTGCAAAAATAAATTCGCTTGCCGCTCATTTTTTATTATTCAATATTTCGTCCAGAACTGCCAAAGCAACTGCGCTTTCTACGCACGGAACTGCCCTCGGAACTATACAAGCGTCGTGCCTTCCCTTAATTTCTATCTCGGTATTACATCCGTTCACAAGGTCTACCGTTCTTTGTTTAAGCCTTATTGAAGGAGTAGGTCTGAAAGCAACCGACAAAGTTATATCGTTGCCGTTTGATATTCCGCCGTTTATGCCGCCCGATCGGTTGGAATAAAAACAGATATTCCCGTCATCGTCATAATAAAGTTCATCGTTTGCCGTACTTCCTAAGCTTTCCGAAAGTTTAAACCCGTCTCCGAACTCAACTCCCTTGACCGCCGGGACGGCATAAACGAGCGAAGAAATTTTGCCTTCCAAACCGCCGAACAGATTGTCTCCGATTCCCGCTTTAAGTCCGAAAATTATACACTCGACTTTTCCGCCTACCGAATCGCCTGCGAGAAATGTATCTTTTATAAGCGATAACATTTCCTCTTTTTTATCAAGCGACGGAAAATCTCCCTCGCGGTTTTTCAGTATTTCTTCCGCGGAAATTTTACCGTCTTTATAAGACTTTGAGAAAATTTTACCGACTGATGAGACATATCCTTCCACTTGTATACCGAGCGTTTCAAGATATTGTTTTGCTATACCGCCTGCAACGCATAGCGGCGCGGTCAGTCTTCCCGAAAACCGTCCTCCGCCCGAAAAATCAAGTGTTCCGTCGCGTTTATGCCAGGCATAATCAGCATGCGAAGGGCGAGGTTTTCCATAGAGATTTGAGTAATCAACGCTCCTCGTGTCTGAATTTTTTATCTCTGCCGAAAAGTCTCCCGAAATCTCTCCGTCCTTCACCCCGAAAAACTCCGGAACATCGGATTCTTTTCTCTTTGTCGAGAAAACTCCCGACGAAGGTCTCCTCCTTTCGAGAAAGGAAAACAGTTTTTCATAGTTCATTTTAAACTCAGGGAAACCCGTTACGTTCACCCCTATTTTTTCAGAGTGGGATTCGCCGTAAATTTCCACCGTGATATTTTTGCCTTTAAATAACGACATCGGCTATACCTCCCAAACAAGAAAATTTTTCAAAGAAGTCTGGAAAAGATTTTTCGCACGCTTCCGCCCCTTTTATAAGCGAACTGCCTTTTGCGCATGCCGCAAGTATCGCCGCCGACATAACGGTTCTGTGGTCGTTGCCGCCGTCAAAATTACCGCCCTCGGGACTGCCGCCGAATATAAAAATTTTATTTTCAGAATACTCTGCCCGTATATCAGCCGCCGAAAGCGTCTTTATAATAGCGTCTACCCTGTCGCTTTCTTTTAATCTCAATCGGTCAACATTATTAAGAACGGTTACCCCGTCGGCAAATGCCGCGACAACGGAAATTATCTGCGCAAGATCGGGAATATCGTCAATGTCTAAATTTATCGCTTTAAGTTTTCCTTTTGATACTCTTATCTTATCACCCTCTGTCTCCGCTTTTGCGCCGAAACTTTTTAAAACTTCAAATATTTTCCTGTCCCCTTGCTGCGAGTGGAAATTAAGTCCTCTGACGGTTATATCCCCGTTTATAGCGCCCGCCGCAAGAAAAAAAGCGGAATTTGACCAGTCTCCCTCTGCCTTTACGTGTCTTGTACCGTCGCCGTTATCTTTAAGCCCGCCGTTTACTATAAAATTATCGCCGCTTTCGGTAATGTCCGCGCCGAACATTTTTAAAATTTCCAAAGTAATTTTAACATATCCCTCGCTGACTTTTTTACCCGTTATTTCCAAAATGCTTGTTCCGTTAAGCGAAACAAGCGCAAATAAAAGTCCCGTAACGAATTGGGAACTGAGCGAACTGTCCACAATATAGCGCCCGCATTGAAGTTTTCCCTCTACCGAAAAACCGTTGACTTTTGTTCCGTGCATATTCAATACGTCGGTAAGCGGCTTTATAGGACGTGAAAGCAATCTGTTTGTACCCGTAAACCTCGCTTTAATTCCTAATGCCGCGGCAAGCGGAAGCAAAAATCTCAAAGTAGAGCCGCTTTCATTGCAGTCTGCCGTTATTTCTCCCGACGGAACAAACTTTCTCTCTATAACTACTCCGCCCTTTTCTTTTTTTATTTCAGCACCCATTGCCGAAAGCACATCGCATGTGGCGGCGATGTCTTTGGAAAATTCTCCGCATTCTATAAATACCTTTTGCCCGCTTATAAAGGCGGCAATAAGCAGTCTGTGCATATACGATTTTGAAGAAGGCGCCTCTGTTTCGCCGTTCAGCGCTTTGGGCTTTACTGCTATATCCATATTTCTACCTGTTTATTGGATTTTTCTCACTTTTTAATTATACGATTTCGCTATAAGAAGACTATTTAGTTCGTTTATTTTTAAAGAAACTATTTCAGGCTCCGCTATATTTTTCAATGCAACGAAACGCACTTTGTCGCCGTCGCTCTTTTTATCCGAAAAAATACATTTTACTATTTCTTCGGTCGGGTATATGAGCGACGTATTATGTCCGCGGCTGTTTATAACGGATAAAATTTTATTATAAACGCCGCTATCCAGGTTAAAAAGATTTGCCGAAATATCAAGCGCCGCTTTAAGACCTTTCACTACACATTCACCGTGCGAAAGAGTGTATCCCGATAATTTTTCAACGGCATGCCCTACCGTATGTCCGAGATTTAAAAGCGCCCGTTTTCCGCTTTCATACTCATCTTCTTCAACAATATCTCTTTTTATACAAAGCGAATTGTATATTAACTGCTCATCGGCGCTTTCAGAAAGCATTTCAACGGAAATTCTTTTATCTAATAGTGCATATTTGATTATTTCTCCGTAGCCGTTCATTATCTCCTTTTCGGGAAGCGTGTCCAAAAATGCCGTATCTATAATAACTGCCGCAGGCTGATAAAACGTTCCGCAGAGATTTTTACCGGAAGGTAAGTCTATCGCCGTTTTTCCTCCGACAGAAGAGTCCACCATTGAAAGCAATGTGGTCGGAACGGAAATCAGTGTGATTCCACGCATATACGTGGACGCCACAAACCCCGCAAGATCCCCCACGACTCCTCCGCCAAAGGCTATTACCGCATCGTGTCTCTGAAAGCCGTTTTCTGCCAGCCGGTTAATTATTTTTAAATAGTTTTCGCCGTTTTTACTCTTTTCTCCCGACTCAATTACGTATTTATAAATACTGTTTGTTACTGAAAGACTGTCTATTACGTTTTTATATCTTCCGTAAACTTCGGTGTCGGTTATGACCGCTGTTTTTTTAAAATTTTTCAAGTTAAAAATACACTCGGGAAAACTACCATTAAATCGCGAAATAATTATGTCATATTCCCTCGATGCTTTCACCCTCAGTTTCAGCATTATTTTCTCCTTTGGTCAATAGAAACCTTTATGTCGTTTCCTTCTTTAAGTAGTTCTTTGAGTCCGTTTCTGTCTCCGCTTTTTATGGCGTCAAGATATTTGGTAAGATTTCCTATCAGAGCTTCTAATTCCTCTGAAAGAAAGTCGCCGTTTTCCATCATAAGTTCGGTCCACATGTCGCTGCTCAAACGCGCTACCCTCGTAAGGTCGTTGTAACTTCCCGCAGAATAACCGAAATGCTCTCTTGCCGTATCGCTTTTTATAAACGCATTCGACACAACGTGGCACAACTGAGAGGTAAACGCAATCATTTTGTCGTGATTTTCCGCCGTCGTTATCACAACTTCCGAAAACCCGAGAGAAATAAAAAACGTTTTCATTCTGTCAAGCGTAAATATATCGGCTTTGACAGGTACAAAAATCATTGACGCTTTATTGAAAAGTGTGGAAGTCGATTTTTCTATACCCGAAAATTCTCTTCCCGCCATGGGATGTCCGCCGATAAAAAACAAATCAGGATATTTTTCGCTAAAAACTTTCATGGATTCGATAACGCTTCGTTTTGTACCCGAAAAGTCCATCACGACAGCACCTTTTTTTAATATCGGCAAAAACGGCTCAACCACTGCTGCAAAATCCGACGGATTTACCGCGGAAATAAGTAAATCGACTTTTCCTGCGTTATCTTCGTTTAACGGAAAATCAACCGCTTTAAGCATTACCGCCTTTTCAAACGTCTCTTCGTTTTTATCCGAACCGAATACGGTATGCCCCGCCTTGACCGCCGTCCGCCCGAACGAGCCGCCTATAAGCCCTAAACCTATCAGACCTATATTCATACGTCCCGCCTCTTATTGACAAGCGGCAACATTACGTCAACGCTTTTAACTATATCCGCAAACTGATCGGGTTTGATAGACTGCGCGCCGTCGCACAAAGCGTGCATAGGGTCGTTGTGTACTTCTATCATAAGACCGTGAGCGCCTGCTCCTACCGACGCCAAAGACAAGGGTTTAACAAGTCTTGAAAGTCCCGAAGCATGAGACGGGTCAACTATTACGGGCAGATGCGTAAGTTCCTTTAACAGCGGAATAGCAGAAAGATCAAGGGTATTTCTCGTATAAGGCTCGAATGTCCTTATTCCTCTTTCGCACAGAATTATGTCTTTGCACCCTTCGGACATGAGATATTCCGCGCTCATGAGCCATTCTTCGATTGTATTTGCAAGGCCTCGCTTTAAAAGAACAGGCTTATGCATCTTTCCGACCTCTTTAAGCAACTCAAAATTCTGCATATTCCTTGCGCCTATCTGAACAAGGTCTACGTCTTTAAATAAATCAATATGTTTTACACTCATTATCTCGGTTACGATAGGCATTCCCGTCTCTCTTTTTGCTTCCAGCAAAAGGTTAAGCCCGTTCTCTCTTAATCCCTGAAACGCATACGGAGAAGTCCGCGGCTTAAACGCCCCGCCGCGAAGTAAACTTGCGCCCGCCTCTTTAACCGCCTTGGCAACTTCTATTATCTGTTTTTCTGACTCGATAGA
>CALWBJ010000009.1 GCA_944376035.1 uncultured Clostridia bacterium
AACGCTCTTTTCTTTAATATCAATGGTAAAATCCTTATCCTGAACAAGGGTTTTAACAAATCTGTTTGCGGATACGTACTTGTCGCTGGATTCCTGTCCTTTACCCGAAATAATAAGAGGTGTACGCGCCTCGTCGATTAAAATGGAGTCCACTTCGTCGACAATCGCGAATGCAAGTCCGCGCTGAACCATCTGGTCAAGTCTGCTTTTAAGGTTGTCTCTTAAATAATCAAAGCCCATCTCGTTGTTTGTGCCGTAAGTAATATCGCACGCATAGGCTTTTTTCTTTTCCTCGTCGTCCATTCCAGAAATAGCGACGCCGACGGTAAGTCCTAAAAACTTATAAATTTTACCCATCCATTCGGCATCTCGGGCGGCAAGATAATCGTTGACGGTTACAATATGAACACCGTTGCCCGTAAGCGCGTTGAGGTAAGCGGGAAGAGTCGCTACAAGCGTTTTTCCTTCACCCGTTTTCATCTCGGCAACCCTGCCCTGATGCAAACACATTCCGCCCACTATCTGCACTTTATAGTGGCGCATATTAAGAACTCTGTGAGCCGCTTCCCTGACGACCGCAAAAGCGTCGTACATAATATCGTCAAGAGTTTCCCCCACTTTCAGTCTGCTTTTCAAAAACTCGGTCTGGTCGCGGAGTTGTTCGTCCGTAAGAGAAGAGTATTTATCTTCGAGCGCGAGAACCTTGTCCGCCATTCTGTTAAGTTTTTTAAGGCTTCTTCTGCTCTCTCCGCCGAGAATATATCTGAATAGTCCCATTTCGTAATTCTCCTTATCAGGTTATTATTAGTTAAAATAATTTTTATAAATCATCTGATAAAATGCTTTCAAATTATCTATCAGATTATAAACTTATTTATATATTTTTTTATTAAAAACAAGGCTTGTTCTGATTTTTTACAGTAACCGAAAAGTAAAAATTTTCTGCATTATACTATTTGGCATTATAATAATTTTATTATAAGAAAAATCTGAACAATATCAGTACCCGTCCTCGGAAGGTACGCTTGCGACAGTCAGGAGCATTACCTTAACTGCGCCTGCCTTTTTAAGTTTTTCGCTAACCGCTTCGGCGGTCGCGCCGGTAGTCGTGACGTCGTCAATTATAACTACGGATTTACCGTTTACGGCACTGCGGTCGGTAACCTTATAAGCGCCCGCTAAATTTATCATTCTTTTATTTCTGCCGAGCGTTGCTTGTCTTTCGGTTTCCTTTACCTTGGCGATACAATCACAGACAGGCACTCCGCTTAAAGCAGAAAATTTATCCGCGATAAGTTTGGACTGATTAAACCCGCGTTTTCTCTCCGCCCGCTTTGTCATGGGGACGAACACGGCGCAGTCCGCACACATTCCGAATTTCACGTAAATGTAATAAAGATATTCGGCAAATATACCGGCAATAAATTTCTTACCGCCGTATTTGAGTTTCATAATCAGAGTGGATATGGGTTTGTCGTATATAAAAGCGCTCCTGCCCATATCCAGAGACAAAGCAAATTCTTTACATGATGAACAATATTCGGTAGGCGCGAGTACGCTTCTGCCGCAGTGATTGCATATAGCGCCTGCGTTGAAAGTAATTTTATCTTCACATTCTTTGCAGAAATAACCGCCGTCGAAAATTTCCTTTTCACAAACGACGCAACGCCATTTCACGTTAAAGAAATATTTATCGAAAAAATCCGACAAAGCCTTTTTCAGTCCCATACCTCACCTTATGAAAGGTATATTTACGCTAAAACGCATATATTTTTTTCGCTTTTACTAAAATTAAACATAAATCAGTTATATGCGCAATTGTATAGTTTATATATTGTTTATATAATTATGATAGTTTAAATATTGAATATATAATATACTATTATTGTATTGAGTATCGCCTGCATTAAAAGCGTTTACAGGTACTTTTTAAGGTCGTCTGCTTTATCGGTCTTTTCCCAGGCAAACATCTCTCTTCCGAAATGACCGTAAGCGGCGGTACTGCGGAAAACGGGCTTTTTAAGACCGAGTTTTTCAATGATAGCCGCGGGACGGAGGTCGAATTCTTTGACGACGATATCGGCAAGTTGAGCGTCCGAAAGTTTACCCGTTCCGTAAGTATTGACGTTAACCGACACGGGATTTGCAACGCCTATCGCGTATGCAACCTGAATACTGCATTCGTCTGCAAGCGACGCCGCGACGATATTTTTACAGATATATCTCGCCATGTATGTCGCCGAACGGTCAACCTTGGTTGCGTCTTTGCCCGAGAACGAGCCGCCGCCGTGCGCACATCTTCCGCCGTAAGTATCGACTATTATCTTTCTTCCGGTAAGACCCGAGTCGCCGTCAGGCCCTCCCACTTCAAACCTTCCCGTGGGGTTTATATAAAACTTAGTGTCGGCGTCAATATATTCCGGCGGCAAAACTTTATCTATAACAAGGCGTTTAAGGTCGGAACGCAGTTTCTCTGCCGTAACCTTTTCGTCGTGTTGGGAAGAAAGCACAACCGCTTCGATTCTTTTTACCTTTCTGCCGTCGTATTCGACTGTTATCTGACCTTTACCGTCCGGACGAAGATATTTCAGTTCCCCGCTCTTTCTCACTTCTTCGAGTTTCATGCACATCTTGTGCGAAAGCATTATGGGCAGCGGCATAAGTTCTTCTGTCTCGCGGCAGGCATAGCCGAACATCATTCCCTGATCGCCCGCGCCCGTTTTGAACTTGTCGTCAGTCTGTCCCGACTTACTTTCCGCCGAGCGGTCTACACCGAGCGCAATATCCGGACTCTGACGATTGATTTTTTGAAGAATGTTTACCGTATCAAAAGAAAATCCCATACCCTTATCGGTGTATCCGATATCTTTTATAACGTTTCGCGCAATTTTATCAATATCCACCTTTGCGGAAGAAGTTATCTCTCCCATTATGAGAAGAAAATCAGTGGTCGCGGCACATTCGCACGCCACTCGCGAGTTTTCGTCAAGCAAAAGATATTCATCTAATATGGCGTCCGCTATCTGGTCGCAGACTTTATCGGGATGTCCCGAAGTTACGCTCTCGCTGGTGAAAAAGTTTCTCATAAATTTTATCCTTAAAATGTAAATTATATTTTAATAAAAATATATCGGTTATTATATCAATTTAAATATCTTGTAAATATCAACTTTTAATCGGACTTCTTCCGAATTTCCCTCTTAACTTCGCTTTATTATCGCTTTATTAAAAGACCGTTGATTTTCGCTTATTAAAATTAAAGTATAATAAGACATTTTACTATTTAAAATACCATTTGTTAATTATACACGCTTTTTTAATGTCTGTCAATCTTCTTTTATACAGATAAATCATGCGGAAGGCATTTTTTGTTCATAAACGTCGAAAATGACCGATTAACCTCGTATATAAGTTATTCTACAAATTACTCTATATAAATGCTGTTTAAATTAAAATTTTTATTAAAAATCTTTTTTAAAAAAGTGCAGTTAAAAATTTTGTGTTTTTTTACCATAAATTTACTTTAATCGTCATATTATCTGCTTACGGGATAATTACAATAAAAAAGATAAAACCCTGATAATTTTAAGAAATTCTTTATACCTGAAATTAAAAACAGTGTTATAAATCAGCGTGGGTTAAGACCTGATTCTTAGGTTTACTTTATCTGTCAGTAACAGAATTGATTATGTAAAAATAAAGGAACTTTCCGAGCCCGCCCGCTCTTGAAAGAACGGGCGGGCTCGGAAAAAAAGAGAGCGGCACGGTGAAAAAACGCAAATTTATACCATATCGACTTTTAATAAATCAAATAAAAAAGCGGTCTATCTAAAAGAAACGAACGGGTGCTGTGAAAAAATTTAAACTTATACCTTATTCAAATTTAAAAAATAATGTAAAATCGAACAAACAGACTCGGGAAAAAAATACGGCTGCGGTGAGAAAAAAGCAACTTATACCCTATTGCTTTTAATAAATCATGTAACTAACAAGCAAACAGTATAAAAAACGGGCAGGGCGGAGTTACTAAATCCCAAACTGACGCCGTTAACAAAAAATTACTGACTTTGGCGTCAAAAATTTTTTTAATGGCTAAAATCGTTTGACAATATTTTTTAAGATTCATATAATAAGTATAATATTGACTTTTGTGTCAATTTTTATGTCGGATAAACCGAATGTACACCTTATAAAAAAGATTCAAACTTAATAGACAGCGGTAAAAATTTAAGGACACTTGATTACTCTATTATAGTTGTTCATTCAGAAAAACCGTAAGGTTTATAATTCTTTATTATATGTAAAAAGTTTAAATTCGTCAAAAGGTAACACAATGAAAAATGATAAAACCAAAAACGACCGCAGAAGCGGTATTCTGCACGGTGCGCTCAAAACTTTTTGCAAAAAAGGCTATGACGGAACCACCGTGGACGACATCGTAAAAAGCGCCGGCTGTTCGCACGGACTCTTTTATCATTATTTCAGCAGTAAAAAAGAAGTTTTTAATGAGATTATCAAGTACCGAATGGACAATTATTTCAATCAACTTGTGAGTGCTGTCGAAGGAAAAGAAACCTCCCGGGAAAAACTTCGCGCTATAACCGACAGTATGTTCTATGAACTCAGAAACGATGAAAATTATTCCTATTTCTTTTATTTCCTCGTATCAAGCAGCATAGCGTTAAAAGGAAAGCGGCCGCCGCC
>CALWBJ010000010.1 GCA_944376035.1 uncultured Clostridia bacterium
AAGCACCGCCCGCAATTTTTATGTTTTTACATTTTTTATTATTATAATTATTATTTTTTTATTATTTTAAATATTCTTTTTTATATAATTCTCTTCGTGCTTGAATATCAGAACGAATAACCCGAAAGAGAGTAATAAGCCATATTATTCTGTCTTACGTCAAGCCTTCCGAAGCATGCGCATACCGGTTGATCGGATATTACGTGAAGCGCGTACTGACCGAAAGGAATCTGATATTTTTCTTTACCTATAGGCTTATCCAGTCTTAAACATATGGTTCTCTCGGCTTTTAAATCGATTGTGATTTTATCGTAAGGGTCTTTGTCTTCAAACAGCACCTTTATCCTTATGTGCGCGTCTTTTTTCGATACGTTGGTTATCATAAGCGCTTCATGTCCCTGAAATTCGGGATTATCTCCGTGCGGGGGAAGGTCTCCGTCGCAAAATACCCAGTTTTTCATTCCGTTTTCCATAATTTCACTCCTTAATTTTTTCGCTTTATCGCTTTTTTATTTCTTAATTTTTGTTTTTTATTAAAATACGTTTTTAATTATTTAATTATTATGTTTTATTTAATTGATAGTCTCGTTAATATTATAGTTATACAATCACAATATCTCTTCATCACCGAACTTTTCTATATAATTTTTTAAAATCTCTGTGGTTTCAAGTCCGGCGTCGCCTACGGTCGAAGAACAGAAAATAACCCCGTCGGTCCTTTTTTCTCTTAATAAATCGAAATATCTTCCGAGTTGTATTTCAAACAGCCTCGAATCCATCGGCTGTTCACCTATTCCCTTATAATTCCAAAGATAAATACCGAGCATGTTTTTTTTATTTTTTATCAGACTGTAAAATCTTTCAATCAGATTTTCAAGATTTTCTATATTTTCGCATCCCCACAGCCAGAAAGTCACCCCGTCAAAGCAATCGAGATAATCGTCAAGTTCCAGACCGAGTTGATAGTTATACAGTACGCACCAGAAATCCAGTCCGTTCGAATTGAGAGTAGTTTTTATATCTTTCAATACCGCCGGCGGAAATCTTTTCATTCTTTCTTCTGAAAAAAATCGTCTACAACTCCTCCCGTAATGTTTGAGCCTGCGCCGATACATTTCAGAATTTCTTCGGTATAACCCAATCTATCATCGGGCAACGGAGTGCTCGAATCGCCGAGCACCGACCATTTAACTTCTTTCAATACCGAAAACCTTTTCGCATACGGTTCGAACGGCGGTTTTATATTGCCTCCGTATGAAACTATAAACGCTCTGTCTATACCGTAAACCTCACTGAATTGCTCCGGCGTCATTTTAAGTCCCTCTTTCACAATCTCATTGTGAGAACCTTCCAGATGTCCCCGGTTCCACAGTTTGTCTTTTAATTTCATAATTTAGCCCTTCTAAAACATTTATTGTCGCCGTTTAAGACGCAGATCTCTATATTTACTTTAATTTTTTAACTTATGTAAACTCGTTATGTGAATTTACCTTGTTTGATTTTACGGAATTGCCGTTTCAATTTAATTACGACATTTAACGCTTTATATATTTTATTCTGCTGAAATTACAAATCCGATTCCGGGATTATATGAATATATTAAAATTTTACTTTATATAATTGAAAAGTTCTTCTTCGAACTCGGGACAGAGCGGCTGCGCACCGTTTTCGGTTATTACATAACAGGTTTCCACCCTGAGTCCGTTAAGAGTGGGATGCCCGAAGAAACTAACGTCAACGTTGACTATCATGTTCTTTTCGAGAACGTCGTCGCTGTTGGGTCCGAAGAAAGGCGCTTCCGCTTCCATAAGCCCCATGGTGTGCGCAAAAGGACATACAAGATATTTTAAATATCCGCCTTTTTCATAAAGTTTTCTGCCCGCTTTATCTATCTCTTTTCCGCTCATGCCGATTTTGAGCATGCTCTTGGTAACTTTCATTACCTCTATCATATCTGTTAAACATTTTTTCTGTTCGGGCGTATATTCGCCGCTTACAGGCACGGTATGACCGAATGTTCCCGCATAACCGTTTATTCTTGGCGCGATACCGAGCATAACCATTTCGCCGTTCTTCATTATTTTATTCGTAGCGGTCGGAACAACTGCATTTGACCTTATTCCGCTTCCGACTATTGTCTGGTAAGCAAATCCGTTTGCACCGCCCTCACGGCACACCGCCTCGCCTGCCGCGGCTACCTGATATTCCATATTTCCGTCCTTGACTTTTTCCGCCATGGCTTTATAAGCCTTATAGCAAAGCACGGTTGCCGCCCTTGCCTGTTCTACTTCCCAATCGCTCTTTACATACCTGAATTTCAGATATTCGTCGGTAAGGTCAATGAGTTCACAGCCGGAAAATCCCTTTACCAAATCCTGGTGAATAGAGTACGGCATATCGTTTGTTCCCACAAGCCCGACCTTTTTTACGGGGAATTTTTTGTTGAGTTCCTCAAACAGTTCTTTAAAACCTATTATTGTTGCGTTGGGATACTCCTCGTCAGGGACCATAAACGCGGTAAAGCATCTGGTGTCGCTGATAGCCGAAGACTGCTTTGCAAACGGCTCGCTCTCCGGACCGCCTAAAAGCATAGTAGTTCCGTCTCTGCCGACAAGCACCGCGCCTTTTTCAAACTGACCTACCCAACCCGTAAGATACCAGCCGTTGGCAACGTTGAGTTCGTCAAAATAAATCACCGCGATATCGGTGTTCTTTTCGTTAAGAAGTTTAACTACTTTGGCTATTCTTTTTTCTGATTCCTGCTTGTTAAAATATGACATAATTATCTCCTCTATAAAACTTTATCCGTTTAATCGTTTTATTTTTCTGCTTTCTTATTGTTTCTTAATGTTTCTTATTGTTTCTTATTGTTTTTTATTGTTTTGTTATTCTTGATTTTATTTTTTGTTTTGTTTCTTGTTTTTTAAGTTTTCACTTTGTTTTTTGTCGATATATTGATAAATATATATCAATTAACGATATGAATAACAGGTAATACAAACTTTTTACTTGTTATCTGTTAACTTTAATGGATGATTCATTATGCTTTCCACTCAAAATCTTCGAGCGGGAACATGGGTCTGTTTATATTTTTAAGTCCGAGTCTTGAAAGTTCCACGCAACTCGCCCCGTCTGTCAACGCGAAGATTTCCCTGTCGGCAAATGGTTTTAATTCCTCGAAAAGATATCCGAGTTTTACTACTACCACCCTGTAAGACAAAAGGTCGATACCCGCCTTGTCGAAATTTCCCTTTTCGATAAACGCGCTGCGCTTTTCGGTAAACACGGCGTCTACGTCAGAAAAACTTATCGTAACGGAGTCTCCTATTATTTCTTTTGCCCAGCCGAGTATTTTTCCGTGTTTTTTAATTGTTCCCTCCTCGTTTATGCCTTTAACCCTTACCCGTTCGCCTTCTTTTTTGTCCTTGCAAAGTTTTACCGTTTCATAATCCGTAATACCCGCTACGCAACACTTCTTGGACGGACGGCGGGATAATAATAAATTAAGAATTTCCCTTTTTTCACCCTCTGCTCCCGCTGTGGTGTTATCTCCGCTGTCGGTGATAAAAATTCTGTTTTCTTTTCCTTCAAGCGCGCGCTTCACACACTCTTCCGGCAGTTCCGCTTCGATCAGGAATTTATATTCCTTACGCGTATCCCACAGTTTATTTGCAAGATATTTGGCAAGTTTTTCGGACTTAATCATGCTCGTACTGCTTACGACCGCCGACGCACTCGTATTCGGGGCGTCAATCCAGCAATGCCCGAAAAACAAGTTCGCTCCGAAAATATCCTCTTCTTTTTCCATATCTTCGGTTTCTTTTTCCAGCGACAAAAGCGGCTCGTATTTGGTCAGCATGGTGTCGCCCTTGACAAGCATGGGTATTTTCTGAACGTAAGTGTATGGCTTTACAGAGTTATTAAGACAGTAACAAAGCGCGCTCGCGGCACGTTTTTGACTTTCAGCCTGGTCAACATGCGGCGCAGTTTTATATCCGCATATTATATCCGCATAATTTCCTAACTCGTCGGTGATATTCGCGTGAAGATCCATTGTAAGCGCTATAAGACACTCCCGTTTAACAATCTTCCTTATCTCTTTAAGTAAATACAGTTCCCCGCTTCCTATCCCCTCTACTTCCATACTGCCGTGAACGTATATGTACATTCCGTCTGCGTCGGGATTTTGCTTAACGGTGTCCATTATCTGATTGAAATAATAACCGTAAATATCCGCGGTAACGGTCGCCGTGGGTAGCGCGTTTGCATAAATTGACGGTACAACTTCAAACCCCGCCGAAGTAAATATTTCTTTTACAACCAGTTTTTTAAATATATCTTCTCCCGCAAAATACTCAAAGTCACCTTTTGTCGGGTGCATGGTGGATTTACTGTTGGATTCGCACTGAAATGACGCAACTATAATTTTCATCGCAATTCTCCTTGTAGCAAATAAATTGTATCATTATACTAAACTCCTTTCAAGATATAATAACAAACAAAAAGAGTAAAAAATAAAACAAATATACGTTATTGACTGAAATTGAATATTATGCTATACTTTTAATATGAAAACATATTACAGGTATTACGTAAAGAAAAATATTACGGTTCAGAATATTGTAACTATAGAATATCTCGACATTTATCCAGGGTTTGTTTCCGAGCGCGAAAGCCACTCGTTTTTCGAACTCGCATATGTCGATAAAGGTTCTATATTTTGTGATTGCGATAACGCAGAGTACTTTTTATCTCAGGGAGAAATGTTTTTTCTTTTACCGGAAACCATACATAACTACCGTTCGACAAACGAAAAGGACACAAAACTTTTTATCGTCTGTGCCAACTGCAAAGCCGAGATTCTGGAACTGATAAGCGGTAAGCACACGCTTGATGAAAATG
>CALWBJ010000011.1 GCA_944376035.1 uncultured Clostridia bacterium
AAAATGGTGGTAGTTCATACAGATCTCCTAATGTAGTAAATTTGGTTTTGCAACTCTATTTTACCACAGATTTGTATGAACTCTTCTTTTTTTCTAAGTGTTGCACTTAATAGTATAATTCACCATATATTATAATATTATATACATTATATAATATAGTAAAATTTAGCATGTTTTAAGTTATACCGAGCAAATAAAAAAGTCCGCAGAAATTGCGGACTTTTATGCGGATTTTTATTTTGTCGGAATAATATAATTAAAACAAACATTATGATTATGTAATTATATTTATGTTTTTTATATTCAATTATATTAAGAGCAATATGGTTCAGATTACGAATAAAACTTAATATCAATGAATTTAATCATTTTAATTTAGTAATAAGTTCGTCCACCGCATTATTGTACTGTTCTTCTGTTATCAGATTATCGTCTTTCAACTTTTTCAATTCTGCTATTTTAGCGCTTATTGTCGTATCGTTCTTCGCTTCAGGCTCTACCTTTGTCGCCGCCACACTGTAGCCGTAATTGAAAACCGATTGCGAAGTATTATAGACTGACGGGTCGGTTTTTTCGGGTATTGCAAGCGAAGCAATCTCCAGACCGACCGGAACAAGGCATACAATCCCCCACATTATCGAACTTCCCGCAAATTCCAATATAGCAAGAATCAACATAAGAACCAAAAGGGCGATTTTGATTCCCTTGCCGTCAGAATTCCTTTTAACCACGCATGCTATAGCCACTAAAACAACGGCTATACTGAACAGCAGTATGAATACCAGTATTGCTTCAACGAGTCCCAACATTGACGCGTCAACGCCGGCTTCCGAACCAATCGCGGACAAAAGGGAAAAAGAGCTTATAGCCCCTATAACTAATATCCCTCCTAAAACAATCGAGCAGATAGCCGCCGCAAGGTTTAATCCTTTTTTTACCCCCATAAATTTCCTCCTAAAAATATTTTTAATATTATACAGTCTAGCAAAAAACTGTCAATGCCTTTAATTAAAAATCATGCTCGGACTTTACACATACGATAACTTCCTATTTAAATCATCCGGCTCAATTATATATTCATTATATGTTATATTATATTTATATTGATTGTATATTTTATGACCAAGTATTCCCGCCGTATCTGCGGGCGCAATAACAGGTCGTAAAGTTAAAAATAATCCCGCGAGTTTTTCGGACTCTTATGAGCGAACTTTTATGATTTATTTTTATACCTTATATATGTATTTCAAAATCGAACGACAAAATGTAAACGCTTTTATTTAATATTGTATATAATTTCTTCAACCGCTTTTCTGTACTGTTCTTCGGTAATCAGATCGCTATCTTTTAAATTTTTAAGCATGATTATTTTTTCGTTTAATTTATCGGACGAGGGCGAGTCGCTAGCAACAATTACTATGGACGCAATCTCCAACGCTACGGGCACAAGTCCAAGGGCGCCGATAATTACGTAGTTTCCGACGAAAACTATTATGACAAAAAGTATCATAAGCACTAAGAGCGCGATTTTTAAACCTTCTTTTTCCGAATTTCTCTTTGCCAAGCATCTGGAAGCCACAATAAAAATCGCTATGCCGAGAAGCATGGTAAATATCAATATGGTAACCATGGCGTTGTAACTTACGCCGTTTTGATTGGGAACGCCTCCTACCAGCAAGACGATTACCCCTATCGCGAGCACCACGCCTAAAACGACAGAACAAATTGCCGCGGCTACGTTAAAATTTTTCTTTAACTCCATAAAATTACCTCATAAATTTAAACGATTATTGTAAAATTATATTATTGAATAATAAATCAGAATCAATATAAAACATTATAATATATATAAAATGAATTTTGCTGAGAAAACTTATGATTCAACTTCACTAAATAAAGTTATTATAATTTATTTATAAGTTCGTCCACTGCTCTGATGTACTGTTCTTCGGTTATCAGATTATCGTCTTTCAATTTTTTCAATTCTGTTATTTTAGCACTTATCGTCATATCCTTCTTCGCTGCATTCATAAAAGCAACCCTCAATAACTATTTATATGATATAACAAGGTTATTAAATTGTCAATATATAATTTTAAAATAAAAATTAAAAATATAAAATAAAAATCAAACGCCAAAAGGTTATGGCAAAATTAAATAATTTTCCTAACAATACTTTTCCGTTTATAAATATATATTAAGATTATCTGACAAGGTCTGCAAAATTGCCGTTGGTTACGCGTATGAGTTCCAAAGATGACAACTCTACCTGCAAGCCGACCTTGCCTCCGCTGACAAAAATAGTTTTACCCTCTGCGGAATTATCGATGAAAGTCGGAAAAAGTTTTTTCATGCCTACGGGAGAGCAACCGCCGTGTATATAGCCCGTAGTCGGCAGAAGTTTTTTCTGCGGGAGCATTTCAACCGACTTTTCTCCCGCCGCTTTTGCCGCTTTTTTGAGGTCGAGTTCTGCCGCGGCGGGTATGACGAATACGTAAAATCTCCCCGGACCGCCGCTCGTTACAAGCGTCTTATAAACTCTGTCAACCTCTTCTCCCAAAACCTCTGCCACCTCTACACCCGAAAGAGCGCCGCCGCCGTATTCACGAGTGCCGTATTCCACTCCTTCACGCTCTAAAATTCTCATTGCGTTTGTTTTTGTCATTTTATCCTCCGTTCGGTAAACCATAAACCGACAACCAATCTTTTACGGAATACCTTTTACCCTTACAACCTTATAACCTTCCGCACCGTGAAAAATTTATTTTCGCACCGCTTTTTCTATCACGCCGCCGCCGATGCAGAGATTCCCCGAATAAAAGACCGCAAACTGACCTTCGGTAATAGCGCGCTGTTTTTCTTTGAAATCAACTTCTATTCTGCCGTCCGAAATGCGCACTCTGCATTCCTGTTCGGGCTGACGGTAACGGAATTTTCCCGTACATTCAAATTCCTTTTGTTTCGGGATATCGGGAATCCAGTTACATTCGTGCATAATAAGCCCGTCGCTGTACAGTCTGCCCTCGTCCCCGTGCGCTACGTAAAGAATATTATTTTTCATATCCTTCTCTATAACGAACCATCTCGAACCGTCGTCTCCTTTCTGTCCGCCTATATCCAGCCCGCGACGTTGTCCTATCGTGTAATACATAAGACCTATATGCTCTCCGAGCACCTTTCCGTCATAGGTCATGATTTTACCTTTCTCTGCGGGAAGATAATTTTTCAAAAAGTTTCTGAAATTGCGCTCTCCGATAAAGCATATGCCTGTCGAGTCCTTTTTACGCGCGGTGGCAAGTCCGTTTTTCTCGGCAATAGCGCGAACCTCGGACTTGTCGAGTTTTCCGAGCGGGAAAAGCACGTTTTCGAGTTGACTCTGAGAGAGTTGGTTTAAAAAATATGTCTGATCCTTGCTCTGGTCTTTGGCTTTTAAAAGATAATGTTTTCCGCCCTCGTGCAAAATGTCGCAATAATGCCCCGTGGCTATATAATCCGCCCCGAGTTTTTTAGCCGTATCTTTAAAATCTCTGAACTTTATTTCTCTGTTGCATAAAACGTCGGGATTGGGAGTTCTGCCCGCCTTATATTCGGAAAGGAAATATGAAAATACCCTGTCCATATACTGCTTGGCAAAATTTACCGAATAATACGGTATGCCTATGGCGTTTGCGACCCGCCTGACGTCCGCGAAGTCCTCTTCGCCCGTACATGCGCCGCACTCGTCCTTTTCTTCCCAGTTGTTCATATAAAGACCGATAACGTTATATCCCTGCTCCTTTAAAAGAAGCGCCGCCACCGAACTGTCTACGCCGCCGCTCATTCCGACGACTACGGTTTTATTGTTGCCGACCATAAAAGCCTCCCGCAATTTATAATATCATATTTTCAATAAATTTTCAAATAAATACTCAATCTGTTAAATTTGCTTGATTATTTTCTTAATTTTGTTATACTATTATATATAAATCATATAGTATCTTATAATACTTGTTCAATTTAAGGAGGATTTTATGCCCGACGGCTCAGTTCCGTTACTAATCGCACTAATCGTTTTAGTAATCTTATCAGCTTTCTTTTCAGCAACCGAAACCGCGTATTCATGCGCAAACAGAATCAAACTACGCACATTATCAGCAAACGGTAACAAAAAAGCCGCGGGCGTACTTGCGTTCGCAGAAGAAAAATTCGATAAACTGATCAGCACGCTGCTCGTAGGTAACAATATCGTTAACCTTACGGCGGCAACACTGTCGACCCTTTTCTTTGCAAAAATATTGCAGGGAACTTCTGTTGACCCTTCGCTTATATCCACTATCGTTATAACTATTACCGTTCTTATATTCGGTGAGATCACGCCTAAATCAATAGCAAAAATATATCCCGAAAAATTTGCCATGGCGGTATATTCACCCGTAGTATTCTTTTATTATCTCTTCTACCCTTTCAATACAATATTCAGCGGCTGGAAATGGCTTATCGCCAAAATTTTCCGTCTTAAAAGCGAAAACGTCGTAACAGAAGACGAAATAATGACCATTGTCGAAGAGGCGGAAGAAGACGGCACGCTCCGTCAGGACGAAACAAAACTTATTCGCTCGGTAATCGAGTTTGACGACCTCGAAGTGGGCGACATACTCGTTCCCAGGGTAAATATAATCGCGGTCGATATTTCCACCCCGATGGAAACCATCAGAAAACTTTTCGCAAAAGAAGGATATTCCCGCCTGCCCGTTTATAAAGACGGTATAGATACAATTATCGGCACCATTCACGAAAAGGATTTCTTTAACGCGTATCTTGCCGGCAAAAAGAATATCAACGACATTCTTCAAAACGCTTTCTATACTACCGAACACGTAAAAATATCCGTACTTTTACGCCAACTTCAAAAGAAGAAAGTACATATTGCCGTTGTTCTCGACGAATACGGCGGAACGCTCGGTATCGTAACGCTTGAAGACATACTCGAAGAACTTGTCGGCGAAATCTGGGACGAACACGACGAAGAAGTAAACCATTTCAAGAAGATTGACGACAATACATACCTTATTGACGGCAACGCGCCCGTTGCAGACATGTTCGAGTGCCTTGGACTATCCGGCGAAGAAGAAAACTGCGACGCAAGCACGGTAAGCGGCTGGGTGGTTGAAACTCTCGGCGAAATCCCCCACGCGGGCAAAAAGTTCGACCACTTGAACCTCTCGATTGAAGTTTTAAAATCTACGGTAAAGAAAGTTTTGCAGATAAAAGTTACCGTAAACGAAAAAACCGAGGAAGAAGACTGATTCGGGTTTAATTTAAATTTTTATAACCTGTAAATTTAATAGCGGGCATTTGATAAGGAAAAATACAGACTCTTTATTTTTTCTTATGAATGCCCTTTACGCACCCGTAGTCTAATTGGATAAAACGATGGCCTCCGACGCCGTTGTTGCGAGTTCGAGTCTCGCCGGATGCGCCACATCGTCGCGGCAAGGCGATTTTCGCAAGTCCTTGAACAACACTTCAAGGACTTTGCCTTTACGCCTGCCGCTCCTCTTTCGCGTTAAATCTTTTGCATCGCAAAATCTTTTCAGCGATTTCTTTACTAATTGCCCGTCTTTGCGGGCTTTTTATTATTTGGCAAGGCGACTTTCGCAAGTCCTTGAACAACACTTCAAGGACTTTACCTTTACGCCTGCCGCTCCTTCTTCGCTAAAAATCTTTCGCTCCGCTTAATCTTTTCAGCGACTTCTTTACTAATTGCACGTCGCCGTCCGCGCCTCTTCTTCGGCAAGCCTTTTGGGCTCGCCGCGGGCACCATATCATATCGCCACTTAGGTTTGTAAACTTCCGAGGGGATTTTTATTAGGTTTCTGAAAATATATTAAAATTTCTCGCTTTATCGATACTATCAGAATTTATTTATCAGAAATAATAATAATTCGTTTTACCTTTAATTGTAAATAATGAAATAATTACATCATATTTAATTAACTGCTTCCACAATCAAAAATATAAAATATTTTTTAAAACTCTTTCACAACATATCTTATAATTCTCTTTTAATAAATCATAACCGTAAAACATAATTATTTATAAAAAATAAGTATTAGACATAGATAAAAATTTGTTTTATAATAATTTCATAAAATCTACTTTTCTCTGGGTTAAGATAAAAAATAAGTTGCTTAAAATAAACGTTAGATTTTTCAAACAAACGGTAATTTCCATTTAAAAAATAACTTTAAGTTTATAATAAACTGAAATAAAAATCAGTAAAACAGCAGAGCCCCTACAATTAAAATTGAGTAAATTTTCAGGTGGTATATGAAAAAAACCTTTTTCTTAATAATAATTTTTTGTTTTTTACTTGGCTTTATGTTTTCCTGCGGCGGAAACTCTTCAAACGAATCTGACAACTCCGATGATTCCACACAGAACAGCAATGACAGCCTTCCCGAAAATAATATGTACATTTATATAAGCGGAAACAGACTTGAAGTTACTCTTGAAGACAATTCCTCTGTTAAAGCGCTGATTGCTATCCTCCAAGAAAAAGATATAGTGTATACTGCGAGAGATTACGGCGGATTTGAAAAAGTCGGTTCTCTCGGTTATAATCTTCCTACAAATCACTCCCAACAACAAGCGCAGAGTGGCGATATAATGCTGTATCAGAATGATCAGTTAGTAATTTTTTACGGTAGCAATACATGGAGTTATACTAAAATCGGAAAAATAACCTCCTCAGAAGATGTTAACAAATTATTGAACAACGGTGAAAGTTATACTGAAATAAGACTAAGCCTTTACTGATTTTTAATTTTGCAGCAAGCCTCGCAAATATAATCCGTGAAAAGTACTAAACCTGTGTTATCAAAGACGGAACGGTTATAAAAGAATGTCCTACCGAACAGTTCCTCTCCGAATGCGGCGACAGGGACATAAACGAGTATTACGTGGAACTTATAAACAAGGCTTAGCGCCCG
>CALWBJ010000012.1 GCA_944376035.1 uncultured Clostridia bacterium
GTATATCTCATGCAGAATTTCGACGATTTAGGTTTTGAGGAGCAACTCGGAAAAGAGAGGATAGCGATAGATTACTGGCTCTCTTACATAGGCCCGTCGTATCTGTTTGATTTAACGGGGAGGAGTGTGCTAAAATACGGTAAGAAGATTTGGGCGAAAATGCAGATATGCTGTTCGCACGAACTTGCGTCCGTACCGTATGTTCCGTCTCCATATAACGTTTACGAAAAATTAACCCGCGCCCGTGAATACGGCGTTGAAGGGATAATGGAATGTTGGTATTTCGGCAATTATCCCTGTTTAATGAGCAAGGCTGCGGGAGAGATGGCGTTTTCCGAGAACGAAAGCGCGGACGGGTTTTTAAGACGGCTTGCGGCTATTACTTACGGAGAAAGTTATTCCGACGATATTTTAAAGGCATGGAAACTGTTTTACGAGGGCTATAAAAATTATCCTCTTAACATTATGTTCAGTTACTACGGTCCGATGCACGACGGGGTTGTATGGGAACTTTCGCTTCTGCCGAAAAATTTTTCGCTTCCGAGAAGTTGGCAACTTACCGATAAGTGCGACGGGGACAGGATAAACGAATCGCTGATGTTCGGGCATACTCTGGACGAGGCTATAACTCTTTGCGGTATGATGAAAGAGTATTATCATAAATCAGACGCATTGTTAAGCGGAATAAAGTACGGTGAAAATGCCGCGCTTAAAGACCTTAAAAGCGTATCCGAGGCTGTAAAAATACTTGCAGACAGCGGCTATAATATTTTAAGATTTTATAAACTCCGCGATTTGCTTGGTCTCGGCGGCGGAAAGGAAATACTTTCAGAAATGGAAGATATTGTCAGAGAGGAGATAGAAAACAGCCGTCTGATGATACCGCTATGCGAAAAGGACGGCCGACTCGGTTATCATTCGGAAGCAGAGGGATATAAATTTTTCCCCGCTAAACTTAAAAGCAGGATAGCGCAACTTGAAAAACTATTAGATACCGCATTCAAAGAGGTAAGAGAACGTATGGAGAGCGGGCTTTCCGCGCTCGAATACTACGACGGCGTAGAAGAAGGTTCCACAGGTTACCGATTAAAAAGAGGTAAGTTAGAGGATGCCGAATGGGAATATCTTTCAGACGGTAAAGCGCGTTTCAAAATGGCTGAGGACGGAGATTATTTCCGTATAATGATAGAATCCGACGAGATGACGAGATTTTCGGTAGTTCCCGAATGGCGTATAATGCGTCCTGCGCCAGGTATATACGCGTATTCGGAGGACGCAAGGCTTTTCATGCCTGAGGAAACCGCGCTTACTTTTTCTCTTTACGGCGAGAGGCTGAAAAGAGAAAAAGATAAATGGGAAGTTGAATTTTCGGGTAAAGACAGAAATAAGGTCATAATATCGATAAAGAAAGATAATATTGACTTAAACGGAAGAAAGCCTTTCAAACTTTCGATTTCCACCTATAATAATCCCTGGATAAAGGACAGCGCGCCGGTTAAGACGCTCTGCCGCGAACATATGTCTCCCGGCGAATACGGCTGGATTTATCCCGAAGAATAAATTTTCCGTTCAGGGCAGACGTAAAAATTTTCAATAAAATATATTCATTATATTATTCAGCATAACTTAAAATCAATAAATATTAACCGACATAAATTTCGCGGTATGGAGAATAAAAAATGGAAAAGTATACGGGAATAAAGATAGCATATATAGGCGGCGGTTCGCGCGGCTGGGCAAGAACACTTATGAATGACCTCGCAAAAGAGCCGATGCTTTCGGGAGAGGTAGCGCTCTACGACATAGATTATGCCGCGGCTGAGGACAACGAGAAAATCGGTAACGACGTTTCGGCAAGAGACGATGTGGCGGGAAAATGGAAATACGTAGCGGTAAAAACAGAAAAAGAGGCTCTTATCGGAGCGGATTTCGTGGTTATATCCATACTTCCCGGAACGTTTGACGAAATGGAGTCGGACGTTCACGCGCCCGAAAAATACGGCATATATCAGTCTGTAGGCGACACTGTCGGACCGGGCGGCGCGGTAAGGGCGTTAAGGACTGTTCCCATGTATATAGAAATAGCAAGGAACATAGAACAGTTCTGTCCTAAGGCGTGGGTAATTAATTTTACGAACCCCATGACAATCTGCACACGCTCTCTTTATAGGGCATATCCCGAGATAAGAGCATTCGGATGCTGTCACGAAGTGTTTTCCGTCCAGGAACTCATAGCGACTATCTATAATCTTAAAACGGGTGAAAACATCAGGAGGGCAGACGTAAAGACCAACGTGATAGGAATAAATCACTTTACCTTTATCGACAGCGCGTTTTACGGGAATACCGATTTGATGCCTATGGTAAAAGAGTTTGCCGAAGAGCATTACGAGAGCGGGTATAAGACGCACGGCGAACACTGGATGAATAACTCCTTTGCGTGCTGCGAGCGTGTTAAGTTTGACCTTTTAAAAAGATACGGAATACTCGGCGCGGCGGGAGACAGACATCTTTCCGAGTTCTGCCCCGGAAAATGGTATCTCGGAAGTCCCGAAAACGTAAAAAAATGGATGTTCGGACTTACGAGTGTCAAGTGGCGTAAAGACGACCTCAAAGACCGTATGGCAAAGACCGAAAAACTTGTAAAAAGAGAAGAAGAATTCAAGTTTTTCGATTCGGGAGAGGAGAGCGTGGAACAGATAAAGGCAATTCTCGGCGCAGGCGATCTTGTTACCAACGTGAATTTACCTAACCACGGTCAGATAGAAGGATTCCCCGAAGACGCGGTTGTAGAAACAAACGCGGTATTTACCGGCGGCAGTATAAGTCCTGTTTATGCGGGGAAATTGCCCGTACCGCTTAAAGGTCTGGTGCTCAGAAACGTAATGAATCAGGAGACTCTTGTGGAGGCGGCATTTACGGGCGATATGGAACTCGCATTCAGCGCGTTCGTAAATGACCCGCTTGTAAATATCGGACTTGACGAAGCGAGAGAACTCTTCAACACCATGACTTACAACACTCGTAAATATATACCTTTTTATAAGAAAATTTAGTAAAAGTATATTGTAAAAAAGAACATGTAAATAATTAAAACGAATTATAAGTACGGTTTTATAAAATAGATTAAAAATAAACATTTTAATTAATATTTTTTGCAATCGTAAAGAATTTTATAAATTATTCCAAGCGGCTGCGCGTTAAACGCGCAGCCGCTTATTCTAAAAATCACACAAAATAGTCTGTAAAAATATTCTTGACGAGAAAACGATATAAATTTATAATAAAAAACAAAAAAAATTATTAAAACTTTTAAGAATTGAAGTTAAGTTGAGGAAATTGTGCTAAAATTTTTTTGAAGGTGGGTTATGTTTAAAATATTGGTTGTCGAGGACGATTCGGAACTCAGAGGTCTTTTCGGGAAAGTACTTTTAAAAAACGGATTTACCGTAAAGTGTGCCGAAAACGGAGCGGAGGCGCTCGGGATATTGGAAAACGATTACATAGATTTGATTATATCGGACATAATGATGCCCGAACTCGACGGATATGAACTTGTAAAGCGACTGAGGGAAGCAGGGAGGCAGACGCCTGTGCTTATGATAACGGCAAAAGACGCTTTTGACGATATGCGACAGGGGTTTATGTCGGGAACGGACGATTATATGGTAAAACCCGTAAATGTGAACGAGATGGTGTTGCGGGTAAACGCACTGCTACGGCGAGCGCAGATGATAAACGCGAGAAAGCAGATAATAGGCGGCACAGAGTTTGATTATGACTCACTGACTGTAAAATATAACGGTAAAAAAGAAGAATTGCCGCAGAAAGAATTTATGCTTTTATATAAACTTGTAACTTATCCCGGAAAGATATTTACAAGGCAGCAGATAATGGACGATATATGGGGATACGATACCGACACCGACCCGCATACGGTAGAAGTACATATAGGCAGGCTCAGGGAACGTTTCCGCGACAACTCGGATTTTGAAATAGTAACTATAAGGGGAGTCGGATACAAGGCGGTAAAGAGATGAAAAAAAGAAAAGATAAGAAATCCGGAAAAATATGCGGTAAATGGATGGTAAGAAATTATAATCTTAAACTTTTATTCATTCTTATAACTTTTGTCATATACTCATTTGCCGCAGCCGCAGCAGCGCTGATAGTGCTGCTGGCAGGCAAAATAATAGTCAAACCCATGTCGATACCTAATTTTATATGGGTAGCGATATTGAGCGTGGTGCTGGGGCTTATATTGTCGGTGTTGGTAAGCAAGATGGTTCTGTCGCCCATAACGCGGCTGGAAAAAGCCATGTCAAAAGTTGCAAAAGGTGATTTTGCCGTAAGACTCGAAACCAACAGTAAGGTGGAGGAAATAAAGCGTTCTTACGACAGTTTCAATATAATGGTTAAAGAACTCGGTTCAACCGAGATATTGCAAGCGGGTTTCGTATCCGACGTATCGCACGAATTCAGAACTCCCATAAACGCTATCGAAGGGTATGCGATGCTTTTGCAAAGCAGCGACAGCGTTACGGAAGAACAGGAAGAATACATAGAAAAAATATTGCTAAACACAAGAAGGCTGACAGAACTTACCGGCGGAATACTGTTACTTTCAAAGATAGAAAACTCTGCGATCGAACCTAAGTGCGAGTTGTTTTCGCTTGACGAACAGATAAGGCAGGCGATAGTATCGCTTGAAATGAAGTGGCAGAAAAAAGGAATTGATTTCGATGTCGATTTAGAAAAGACCCAAATAAGCGGAAATCCTAATCTTTTATCGCACGTCTGGCTTAATCTTATAGATAATGCCGTTAAATTCAGTCCCGAAGGAGGGTGTGTGAAAATGAGTTTAAAAAATTTTTCGGGCACTGCGAGATTTTCTATAAGGGATTCGGGTCCCGGAATAAAAGAAGAAGATATCAGTCATATTTTTGATAAATTTTATCAGGCAGACAATTCACACGGTAAAGAAGGTAACGGCCTCGGGCTGGCGCTTGTAAAGAGGATTGTCAATATACACAGGGGGATTATAGAGGTAAGAAATACCGAAGGCAGCGGCGCGGAATTTATTGTAACGCTTCCGCTTAATTCAGATAACAAATAAAATTGTGAGGATTAGATTGAATTTTACATTGTATTTATAAATTAAAAAGTAGTTATAATGAATATATAATAAATGAAGGGTGAAAAAATTTTTATCAGTCAATAATAATTCTGAATTTTGTAAGTAAGCAAACGGCGGTAAGACAAAAAAACATGCATAAGTAGCATAAGTAAAGTTTCAAAATTTTACAAATAATTGAAGGTAGCGAGATGAAAAAGAACGCATACAAAGTCAAATATAAAAGGAATATAATATTCAGGATAATCGGTAACTTTTTAAAAATATTCATAAGGAAACCCGTTGTAATAAATGTGAGCGGCGGGGAACTTCCCGAGCGGGCGATTTATCTAATGAATCACGAAGGGGCGAGGGGACCGATGGTATTTGAATTATATTTTCCCCGAAAGGCGACGCCTTGGGGCGCGCATGAGATGTGCGGTAACTATAAAGAGCGTTGGAAATATCTTTATAACGTATTTTACAGACAGAAACTGCATTACGGCAAATTACGTTCTTTTGTTACGGCGACCTTGTTTGCAATAATATCCGGGTGGCTTTACAGGTCGGTTGGGCTGATAGGCACTTATCACGATGCAAGACTTGTGGAAACGATAAGAAATTCCTTTACGGTACTTGAAAACAATAGGAGTATAGTAATATTTCCCGAAGATTCAGAAAAAGGTTATAAAGAAATGCCTGCGGCTTTTAACAGAGGATTTATAACGCTTTCAAAACTATACTGCAAGAAAACGGGAGAAGACTTACCTGTATATACCGTTTATTATTCGAAAAAGAAAAGCAAGTTTGTGGTGGGAAAACCCGAATACGTGAACCGTCTTCTCAGCGAAGGCAGCAACGAACAAGAAATAGCCGATATTTTACTTGAAAGATACCGTGAATTATACGAAAAAATCAGCAGAAACGGCAGAGACGACGATAATTGTTCGATGAAGGACGGAGCAAATAAAGATTTCGGCTCTAAGATTGCGGGGAATAAATTACTTAATTCTTAACGGTAAAAAAATATATTAAGACAAATATAATAATTTTATATAAACCGAAATTTATAAGAATTAAAAAAATAAAACAAAAAAGTAAAAAAAAGTTAAATGCCGGCCGCGGGAAAATTTTCCCGCAGCCGGCATTGCGGTTATGAAGTTTAAATAATGCAAAAACAAAGAAAAATTTTATAAAGCAAAAAAATATATTTAAAATATATTTAAAATTAATTAAAAAATTTTAAGTGGGATATCGTTGATATTTTTTTAAGATAGCGGCAATTTTGCGGGCGGGAAGACCGATAACGTTTTCAATGCTTCCGTAAACTTTTTTTACGAGCGGAAATCCGTCCTGGATACCGTAAGCGCCCGCCTTGTCCATAGGTAATCCGGTTTTTACGTAATCGGCGATGAGCGAGTCGGAAAGTCGGTTAAATGTAACTCTGCTTTCCGAATGTCCGCTTTCTATACCGCTTTCGGAAATAATAGCGTACCCTGTAATTACCTTATGAGTATTTCCCGAAAGTAATTTAAGAGTTTTTACAGCCTCCTGTTCCGAATGAGGTTTACCTATAATCTTATTGTTGAAAAATACGACGGTATCCGCTCCGAGTACGACTGAGTTTTTGGAACTTTTATCAAAGACGTCCTGTGCTTTACCGATTGCAAGGGATACTGTGGTAACAAACGGGTCGTCTGAAAAAAATTTTTCTTCAAAGGAAGAGGGGACGACGGTAAAGTCAATATGATATTTTTCAAGCAATTCTTTTCTTCTTGGAGAATTGCTGGCAAGAATTATTTTCATATGTAAATTTTAACATAAACTAAGTTTTTTTTCAATAAACGTGAGGTGTTTAGTTACTAAAAAATGGAAAAATTCAATAAAACTGATTAAAATTTTTAATATATGTATCAGGATTTTATCATAAAAAAAGTTATTGACTTGTAAAGGTGTATGTAGTAAAATATAAATACTTTAACAAAGTAAAGTGGCTTCCGCCCACGCGGAAAATTCCGCGCGGGCGGCGGTTTACAGTTGAAAAAAATTTAAAGTCGGATAAGACTTAAAAGAGAGAAAAAATGAAAATAACGGAAATTATAAAGGGCGGTAAACCGAGCCTGTCATTCGAGGTTTTTCCTCCTAAAACGAGCGATAAATTCGACAGTGTGCTTTCAGCCGCGACACAAATAGCCGGACTTAAACCGAGTTATATCAGCGTAACCTACGGAGCGGGCGGAGGGACTTCCGAATATACCGCAGCGATATGTAAGGCTCTCGGCGGAATGGGGGTAACACCGCTTGCGCATCTTACAT
>CALWBJ010000013.1 GCA_944376035.1 uncultured Clostridia bacterium
ATTTTCAAGGATTTCAATTGTACGATAAAAATCGGGAAATAATGAATAATTTTTGATATAAGGAATAAAAGCGGTACCTATTTCAAACTCCTCGGCAATGGCCTTGGCGTTACCGTTGTGTTCAGAGTCGGGATGAGTAAGAACCAGATAATCAATTTTGCCGCCGGCAGAAGAAATGCTTTCTTTTACGTAATCGGCTACGTCGTCTTCATTTCCGCCGCAGTCGATAAGCATATTTTTACCGTCAGGAAAATGTATAAGAGTACAGTCTCCGTTACCGACATAAAGAAAATGAACGGAAAACTCATCCGCAGTTACAGTCAACCCGCCTCTTTCAAGTTCGTTACCGCAAGCAAAGAACATGTTTAAAATTGTAATAAAGCATAACCCGAACGCTATCGGGAAAATTCTTTTGTACAAATTCACTTTCAGTTTTTCTTTTGTTTTTTTAATTGTATTTTATTTTTATTTGGTTTTATTTTGTTTTTTCGGTTTTTTTTCGCCTTTTTTAAGATTTTCTATATCGGACAAGATTTGTGGCAATGCCTCAACCGCTGTCTGATAACCGATTTCATACATTTTACTGCTCCGGGAGATGGAAACAGCGCGAAAATCTTTCAGATCGGGATGAAGCACAATATCGGAAAATTCATAGCCTTTGGACCAAGGCTCTTTAATCTTGCTCTGATAAGTGGGAAAAAGCCTGTTCAGAATGCCGGGTTTTTCATTATGATTTGCAAGGTCTATACCGACTACGTAGTCCGCACCGAGAGAACGAACCACATCTGCCGGAACGGAGTTGGTAAAAGCGCCGTCTATATAACGCTGACCGTCAATCACGACAGGCTTAAAAAAAGGCGGGTAACTGGAAGAAGCGCAGAGCGCCTTTGCGACGCTGCCCTTATCGAAAACATATTCATCGCCCGTTTCAAGGTGTGTGGCAATCGCCCTGAAAGGTTTGCGCAGTTCTTCTATGGTAAGTGAGCCTATGTATCTGTCTATAACCTGAAAAAGTCCCGAAGTATCCATACGTATCATAAAGAAACTCTTGACTTCGGAAAAATCCACGCTTTTAAGCAATTCAAATATATCGGTTACAGAATAACCGTCAGCGTAAAAAGCGCCTATTATACTGCCGATACTTGTTCCGGCAACGCAGTCAAACTCAATGCCGTTTTCCTCAAACGCTTTCATGGCGCCGAGTTCGGCATACCCTTTTGCGCCGCCCGAACCGAGAGCAAGACCCAGATTTATTTTTTTAGGTTTGCTTTTTCCGAACAACCAACTGAAAAACCCCATATCGCTCCTTGATTACTTTCTTTCCTCCCCGTCGTCGCGAGTCTTTTTTGACATCACTTTTATTATCATTACAACAAGCATTATTACCGCGATTGCAAAGAGAGCGTAAAGAATATAATCCAAAACTTTAATAGACCACAGTGCGGAACAGATTTCCGCCAATACGGAAATTAAAAGTCCCGCCACCAGATTGCCGGCGGCAACCGGCAAAACCGCGTCTTTGAATTTAAGATTAAGAAAAACCGCAATTGCCGTACCCGTCCATACTCCCGTCATCGGCAAAGGTATAGCCACAAAAATGAATACGCCGAGTTGCTTTATGAACTTACCGCCGTCTTCGGTATTTTGCCCGCCGCGTTTTTCTACCGCTTTTTCAGCCTTTTCGCCGATGTATTTTTCGCACTTCAAAGCGAAAGAACCGAACCATTTGGTTTTTTTCATCCAGCCGAGTATCGGCCTCAATAACCAGTATATGGGAAAAAAAACAGCGGTAGAACCTATAAAAGACAATATCAAAGCAAGCAAAAACCCCAAACCTGCTCCGCGAGCAAAAACTATCGCTCCTTTCAGTTCGATAAGGGGTATAAACGACATAATTACCGTTGCCCAATAATCGTCGCCTATAAAATTCTGAATAAAATTTACCATTTTTTCTCCAAAAGGTATTGAAATTTCAGTTTTTATCAGTATAATATAATTATACTAAAAAAGCAAGCGAATTAAACGTTTGCGCAAGGGGGATTATTTTGACTACACAAAAAATGCTTTCAGGACTTAGAAAAGGTATAACGACTTATAAAATGATAGCCGACGGCGACAAGGTTGCAGTAGGCGTATCGGGTGGAAAAGACAGTGTTACACTGCTTAAACTGCTTGCCGAATATCGCAAGTTTTCGCCCGAAAAATTCGACCTTATAGCCATAACGGTTGACCTCGCTTTTGAAAAACAGGATAAAAACTACACGGAAATAAAAAAATTCTGTAAAAAACTCGGGGTAGAATATTTTGTCGAAGAAACTGAAATAGGTAAAATCGTTTTCGATATAAGAAAAGAAACAAGTCCGTGCGCTCTCTGTTCCAAGATGCGTAAGGGCGCGTTGTACTCTTCCGCCGCCGCCAAAGGCTGCAATAAAGTTGCGCTCGGCCACCATGCGGACGACCTTATAGAGACCATGCTGCTTTCGATGTTCTACGAAGGAAGACTCTCTACCTTCGCGCCCAAAAGTTATCTGGATAAATCAAACGTTACACTTATCCGCCCGCTTTTATTCCTCAGCGAATGCGATATATCGTCTTACGCTAAAAATCTTCCGATAGTTGCCAGCGGCTGTCCCGCCAACGATTACACAAAGCGCGAATATATAAAGAAACTTATATCCCATATCGCAGAAGATATACCTAACGTCAGGGATATGATGTTTACCGCTCTCACCCATCCCGAAAGATATAACCTGTTCGATAAATTCGAAAGTGAAATTGACAAATTCTGATTCCTGCTTTAAGTCTGTTAAACGTCAGTTGATAAAATAGGAAAACATAAATTTACGAGATTTTCACTAAACTTATTACATTCTGTAATAAGAAATACAAATTCCTAAAAGAACGCGTTTTTAATATTTTTAAAACAGTCTGATCAGAAAAATACGAATAAAAATATAACATGCGGGGCGGTTTTTTTAAACCGCCCCGCATTAAGTTTTTTAAATTTCTCAAAAAATCAAATCGGTATATATCTTGATTTTTGCTTTCTTTTTGATTTATTTTTGCTTTCTTTTTGCTTTATTTTCAGTCTTTTGATTTTTATCTTTTACACGGACTCAGACATACGAAGATACATAAATCAGTTGTCTTTCGAAATAAAAGAAAGAATTCCTACTCCCGTAAGTTCTTCAAGTTCACTACTGCTCTTTACCTTATTATCGAGAAGATAAATAATAATTGCTAAAAATACCGCAATTACAAGTCCCGCCACTACTCCGAGTATTATGAAAAGATACGATCTGTTTGTAACGTCTACCTTATAATCCGAGCCGGTCGAAATAAACTCGGGTGTACCCGTCACAAGTTTATCTTCTTCAAAAACCTGCTCCATACTCTCTAAAAGATAATACAGTTTCTGCTTGGCGGAAGTTTCGCTTGTATCAGAGTAAGAAATAAAGAAAATACAACTGAGTTCATTATAATAAACATCGATATTTTTAGAAATCAATTCGCCTTTTTTCCCTGCCTCGGAATACAGTTGATTTGCTTTCTGTACAGTTTTCGGCATGGAAATTATTTCCGACATGGTTTTAAGCGAATTTTTAGTCATTGAAATACCCAAAGACGTGTCGTCCGCATCAAGATAGTTATCCTCGTGGTACGGCACCTCGTAATACATCACCGAAGCGGTCGCGGTATACACTGGTTTAACGTTTATCGCGCTGTAAACAATCCCGACAAGACCGACGAGCAATGTAATACAGATAATAAACATTATGTTCTTAGATATTATCTTCCAAAACGGAAATCTGTTTTCCTTCTCGGCTACCGTCTGTGTTTCGTTCATGCTCATTTTTTTGTCCCCCCGTCCTCGATGATAGCAAGTGTTCCGAGTCCCGTTATGCTTTCAAGTTGTTTCTTGGTTTTAATTGTACTGTCGAGAGAAAGTGCAATATAAACCGCAATCGCGGCTGCGCATATACCGAGTATTCCGAAAATCAGAATTATTTTGACTTTAGATATATCGGGTTCAACTCCCGCGTTTCCCATATCTGTAAGAGAAATTCTGACGTTTCTGAAATATTTATAAGTGGGTCTGACAGACTGTTCTTCTCCCGGACTCAGAAAAACATTGGCTTCATGATAAGCGGCGAGAATAACAAGTCTTACATTTATT
>CALWBJ010000014.1 GCA_944376035.1 uncultured Clostridia bacterium
AAATTATAAATAAATTTTAAAGTCATTACAATAAAATAATTAAAAATTATTCCAGTGAACAATTTATAATTATCCTAACAATCCCAAATGTTCTTTCAATGTAATTTTATCCTTGTGGCAATTTTCCTCATGTATTTAACTTTATTATTTAACTTGTTATAAATTATTTACAGCGAACTTTTCGTTTTTCAAAATGTTTGTGTTGTTTTGTTTATTATAACCGACAAAGCATAACTTACATTAAACATAGCAAATTACTTTTTCTTTCCGCTTGAACTTTATTTTATTCTCAAACCATCAAAAATTTTTTATACAAAAAGGTCGTAACCGCAGTAAATAAAAGGGTTACGACCTTATGTTATTTTTAGGATTTTATCTTTCAGATTGTTTCATCTTACTTTTTTAACAGAATTTTATAGTTATATAAAACACTTATCAAAAAACATTAAACATTTAAATTGTTTAACAATCCGATTATATGGTTAAAAAATCTGAAAAGATACGAAAATCAACTATATTAGTCAACAAGTTCAATAATAGCGATTTCCGCCGCGTCTCCGCGTCTCGGTCCGAGTTTGTAAATTCTCGTATATCCGCCGCCCTGACCTTTTTCTTCTTTACGGGTAGCATATTTGGGAGCATACTCGTCAAAAATCTTTTCGATAAGCGGATATTTTATAGCCTTGGTTCTCTTTTTGAAATCGGCTTTGCTTTCCTTAAAACCCTTGACTTCCTGTAAATCGTTTACAAGAGTCATAATCTTTCTTCTTGCGTTTAACTTCTTAACGCCGTCTTTTACAAGGGTCTTTTTAACTTTTTTACCCTTAGCGTCGGTAGTTTCAACTTCTGTTTCGATTATATCGTCGTAAGTATTTACCGCAAGAGTAAGTATCTTAGCGACATACGATTCTACCTCTTTTGCTCTCGCTTCGGTAGTTTCTATTTTACCGTGCCACAAAAGCGCGGATGCCTGATTCTTGATAAGCGCTATTCTCTGCGTAGCGTTTACACCTAATTTCCTTGCCATTTTTTAGTCCTCCTTGTCCTTTAACTTTAACCCTAAACTTACGAGTTTTGCAATAACCTCGTCAAGAGACTTCTTGCCCAAGTTACGGACTTTCAGCATATCGTCTTCGGTTTTTTTGGTTAAATCTTCAACAGTGTGTATATTTGCTCTCTTCAAGCAGTTGTACGAACGAACGGATAAGTCCATTTCCTCAATAGTCATTTCGAGTATCTTGGTCTTCTTGTCTTCTTCCGGCGGAACGAGAATTCCTATATCGCCCACAGCCGAAAGGGATACGAACATTCTGATATGTTCTTCCATTATTTTCGCGGCGAGACTGACTATGTCGCGTCCGGAAAACGCTCCGTTTGTCCATACTTCAAGTGTCAGTTTATCAAAGTCAACGCTCTGTCCCACACGGGTAGCAGTTACGTTGTAACTGACTTTCTTTACGGGAGTATATATACTGTCTATCGCAATATTGTCTATTATATCTGTTTTGTGTTCCTGTGCGCTCTGATATCCGCGGCCTCTGCCGATAGTGAGTTCCATATCGAGTTTTCCGCCTTCGTCAATCGTGCAGATGACGAAATCGGGATTCAATATTTCAAAATCGGTATCGGTGGGAATATCTCCCGCTTTAACTACCGCAGGACCTTCTTTTACAAGCCTTACGGTCTTTTTGTAATCCTTATCGAGACTTGTCGTCTTTATGGCAACGCATTTAAGATTCAGGATTATTTCCGTAACGTCTTCCTTTACGAAAGGAACAGCGGAAAATTCGTGTTTGATTCCCAGATCTTCGGCGAACTTTATGTTCTGTATTGCCGCGCCGGGCAATGCCGAAAGCAAAATTCTCCTAAGCGCGTTTCCGATAGTCAATCCGAAGCCTTTTTCCAAAGGCTCAACAACTATTTTCGCGTAACTCTTGTCTTCGTTTTCTTCCACTGCTATTTTTGGCATTTCTATTTCCATCATAAGAAAATTACCTCCTAATAGTTTTGATATAAAGTAATACGGGAATTCTTGTGAGGTCGTGGAATTTCCTTACTTTCCCCCCGTAAAACTCCATCCAAATAAAATATTAAATTTTTTCTTTACTTTTTCCCGGATTGACTATAAGCGTTTTAGTCTTAATAAAAACAATTTTTTTGTTATATTAAATAACTGATTAAACGCGGGTACGGATACAAGTCAACTCTCTGTAAAAATGTAATTTACACAGAAACATAAAAAAGGAACTTTTAATGTAATTCTTATTAAACAGACATTTACAGACAAAAGGCTTTCCCTGCGCGACGGATACGCCGTAACGCAGGGTGTTAAAATTATTTGGAGTACAACTCGACAATCATGTGTTCTGCTATCTGACTGTCAATATCTTCCCTCGTCGGAAGAGCGATAATTTTACCTTCCAGAGTTTCGGGATTGAATTCAAGCCATTTGGGCATAGCGCCGACTTTCATCTGCTTGATTTCGTTAAAATATTTGTTGTCCTTTTTGCTTTCCTTAACAGCGATAACATCGCCCACTTTAACGCAGAAAGACGCTATGTTGCAATTCTTTCCGTTTACAGTGAAATGCGCGTGCGTAACCAACTGACGAGCCTGCGATCTCGAAGAACCGATGCCCATTCTGTAAATTACGTTGTCTAATCTTCTTTCGAGAAGAGAAAGCATGTTTTCACCGGTGATGCCCTTCATTCTGTCGGCCTTTTCATAATATTTTCTGAACTGACCTTCAAGCACACCGTAAATTCTCTTACATTTCTGTTTTTCACGGAGTTGCAGACCGTATTCGGAAACTTTCTTTCTGCCCATACCGTGCTGACCGGGAGCAACCGGTCTCTTCTCAAACGCGCAGACGCCCTTATAGCATCTTTCGCCCTTTAAGAATAATTTGGCACCTTCGCGTCTGCACAAACGACATTTGGATTCTGTATATTTAGCCATTTTCAATATCCTCCGTTATACTCTGCGTTTTTTGGGCGGTCTGCATCCGTTGTGCGGAATGGGAGAAACGTCCTGAATAAGCGTTACTTCCATATCGCAGTTGGCAAGCGCGCGGATAGCGGATTCTCTTCCTGCACCCGGGCCCTTGACATAAACTTCTACCTGACGCATACCGTGGTCTCTTGCAACCTTTCCTGCCGCTTCCGCTGCCTGCTGAGCGGCAAAAGGAGTGCTCTTTCTCGAACCCTTGAAACCGAGACTGCCCGCGCTCGACCATGATACCGTGTTGCCCTGCATGTCCGTTATGGTTACGAGCGTATTGTTGAACGACGCCTGTATATGAACCTGGCCTTTATCGACCTTTCTTGCTTCTTTACGTTTTTTAACTACTTTCTTTGCTGCTGCCATTATCCGTTACCTCCCGTTATTTGGTTGCCGTTTTCTTCTTGGCAACGGTACGACGCGGACCTTTTCTGGTCCTTGCGTTTCTCTTGGAACTCTGTCCTCTTACGGGCAGCCCTTTTCTGTGGCGAACACCGCGATAGCAACCTATTTCTATCAATCTCTTGATAGCAAGGCTCTTTTCGCTTCTCAAATCGCCTTCTACGTGAATGTTATGTTCTATATATTCCCTGAGTTTAGCCACATCGTTTTCGGTGAGATCTTTAACTCTGGTATCGGGGTTAACGCCCGTTTCGCTTATTATTTTGTTTTTTTTTTTTAGACCGATTACGTATATATAGTTAATACCGTTTTTTACTCTCTTTTTATTCGTCTATTCAATTCCGGCTATACGTGCCATTCTTTTTAATTTTCTCCGTATTTTTTCCT
>CALWBJ010000015.1 GCA_944376035.1 uncultured Clostridia bacterium
TTTCTTTGCCATTTGCTTTAATTCTTCCATTTGTTTTTTGCTCCTTTTTATTATACCACACTTATCCTTAAAAAGGAAAAGTGCATAAGTCGTTTTTTTCAACTTACACACTTTATTTTACACTCTCAACCACCCGCTATGCGGGTGGATATTTATTTTTCTCATAATTTCCTTAAACCTCTTTTATTCACTTTTTATTCTCTGCATTAACACCTCATTATTAGTTTAAGATAAATAAAATTAGTTATGTTTTTATTAAAATCATTTTTATATTATTGCATTCTGATATTTACAAGTTTAACCATATAAAATAAAATTCCATGTTCTTATACCCCATTTTTTCTTTTAAAAAATATTATTTTAAGTCTATTAAAATTTAATATTTTTAACTCTGAAATACGCAATGAAAAAAATCAATCCTAAGTTTATAAACAATTTTTTAATTCAAAAATTATTTTAATTCAAAATATACTTTTGGCAGTAAAATCATGACCTATCTATGTGTTTTAAAAAATAAAAGCGCGGTCAAATTTCGGGAACAAAACAATTTATTTACCCGATGATTTATCGACCGCGCTTAAAGATATTCTACTATTTATTTTGATTATTTTAATAAAGGTTTATTATTTTCTGAATAATTTTCTCATAAAAGCAGGCAACTCACGACCTTTTTTGTCATCCTCACGCATAACGGGTTCGGGATTTACAACATGCTGAACAGGTTCTTCGTGAACGGGCTGCTGAACTTTCTCAGGCTCATTAACCGCTTGTGCCGTGCGTTTTTCTTCCTGCTCTATTTCCCTTAAAAGCGGCGGAAGTGAACTCTCCTGCACTTTCGGCTCGGGACTTTTAAATTTTACGGTAGGTTTTACAGAAATCGTTTCTATTTTTTCTTCACCGCTGTCGTAAGTAAAGCCCGTGGCTATAACAGTTATTTTAACCTCATCAGCCATATTTTCATCAATCGTAGCGCCGAAAATGATATTAGCAGAAGAATCGATTATTCCCTGAACAAGGACAGCCGCTTCATTAACCTCGCTGAGCATAAGATCTTTACCGCCCGTAACATTAAGAATTACAGATTTAGCACCCTCTATTGTAGTTTCAAGAAGCGGGCTGGAAACCGCCTGTCTTACAGACTCTATAACTCTGTTTTCTCCTTTTGCTCTGCCTATACCCATATGTGCAAGACCCTGGTCACGCATAACGGTGTTTACGTCCGCAAAATCGAGATTTATAAGCGACGGTGTGGCTATAAGATCAACTATACCGATAATACCCTGTTTAAGCATATCGTCGGCAACTTTGAAAGCGTCAAGCATTCCTATCTGTGCAGGTAAAAACTGCAACAACTTATCGTTCGGAATAATTACGAGAGTATCTACATATTTTCTCAGATTCGCTATACCTTTATTCGCATTCTCATTACGTACTTTACCCTCAAAAGAGAAAGGTTTAGTCACGACTGCAACAGTAAGGATACCCTGTTCACGCGCAATCCTCGCTATAACCGAAGCCGCGCCTGTTCCCGTACCTCCTCCCATTCCTGCCGCTATAAAAAGCAGGTCCGTACCTTGTAATACCTTTTCTATTTCGTCTTTACTTTCTTCCGCTGCGGCTTCACCTACATCCGGATTGCTGCCTGCGCCCAAACCTTTCGTAAGTTTTTCGCCTATTTGAATACAAGTCTCTGCTTTGGAAAGAAGTAATGCCTGATTATCCGTATTGACGGCAATAAATTCCGCACTGTCAATATTAGAATCTATCATACTGTTTACGGCATTGCATCCACCACCGCCGACGCCCATTACCTTTATAACCGCAGAACTCACCTTAAATTTTTCCTGACCGTACATCCTGTTTACCTCCGTAAATGCATTGAATGAAATCAACAATTTTAATTAAAATAATTTTTTTATATTACTGTTTATATTTTTATATTTATATTTTATTATCTTATAAACCAATACTAAGCGTTTAATCCTGTTCGAGCGCAAGATCCAAAAGAGACAATAACGACGATTCCGTAGGCTTGTCCATAAGGGGAACATTTGGGGAAACAACCTGTACGGACATGCCCAGTCTTCCCGCAACGTGTTCTTTTGCCCCGCGAATATAAGCAATCCCTCCGCCTGTTATCATAAGCGGTACATATTCTGGAACATTATATCCGAATTCGTCAAGAGCATTTGATATATCCTCACAAAGAAGGTCAAGACTGTTGAGTATGACTTCTTTTACCTCATCACCTGAATAATATTCACCGTTGTCACAGGAAATGAGATCATAAGCACCGTTAACAGGTTTGGAACTTAAATTTACTTTTCTCTTCAAACTTTCCGCAACCAAAAAGTCCAAATCGAATCTTTCCGTAAGCGCCGCGGTTATATATCCGCCACCATAGAAAAACGAGCTTTTGAAAAGTATCCCGTCTCCTTGAATGATAAAAAAAGATGAGCCTATGTAACCTATATCCGCTATAACGGCAATTCTGTCTCTGGTTTCTGCGTCCACAAGATATAACGCTTCGGCTAAAACAGACGAGACAAATTCAACCTTCATTATCCCCGCATTTTTGATTGCAGGCTCTACATTTTCTATAAAATAATCCGAACACAAAATAAAAGACAATTTGCCTTTTAAAATCTCGCTTGTCGAGCCCAGAGGATTTGCAAGTCTTCTTCCGTCTCCGAGTTCGTAGACAATAGCCGATCTGTTTATAAGCGTGTATTTTTTTGACTGCAACACAAATGCCGCGTCAAAAAGAGTGTCAATGTCTTCTTCCTGAATTTTCTTCTTACGTGAAAATGAAATCTGGCTTTCTTTAACCTCAATCTCGGTAAATTCACCGGGAACTCCCACATATACGCTTTCTATTCCCTTGGGAAAATTCTTTTTAAGCCCGTCCACAGCCTGTTTCAGAACAGAGGCAAGCCTGCCCGTATCGAAAAACACACCGCCCTGAAATCCGTCATACTCGTAAAAAGCACGGCTTTTTATAATAAAAGTTTTATTTATTCCTCTTTCGCCGACTGCTGCGGTTATTCCGGACGACCCGAAATCCAGCACGGCTACCTGTCTCTTTCGCATATTGCTTCTCCGAATTATAAGCGTAATTACTAATTATTTTTCCATATAATATCGATTATTCCGTCATCCCTGAGAATAGCCTCTATCTCATTTTTTATTTTTTTATAATCACTTGCCTTATAATAAGCATTAAACGCGCCGACAACCTTGTCTATTCCGCGAGAATATATCTTGGGTATTTTGATTTTTACATCAGTATAAGTATCGAATACTACGTCCGTTTGTTCTATGTTCTTACTAACTGTCATGTTTTTTATGCAATCTGCGTTTACACTGTCCACAAACTCAAATGCGGTCTTTAACGCGGTATTATCATTACATGAAATATACTGACCTATCTCTGCTTTTTCAAGTGCAATATCGCCTTTAAACATAAGATTTATAAGTTTTCTGCCGTCATCGGCAACGCTTTTTTCCGACAAGATAAATCCGTCAGCCGTTGCTATAAACGTCTTGTCTTCATAATTAAAAATATATTTTTCCTGTCTTTCCCGGACTTTCACGTTAATAACGTTAGGAAAACTTTTCTTTACTTCGGTGAGTTCAAGATAAGGAAATTCTTCTACATCTTCTTTAAGTGCGGCTTCTTTGAAAAACAACAAATTAACGCCGATATATTTTTGAAGCCTCTCTGTAAGCACTTCCGCATCATCGGTTTTATAAGCGGAGGAAAACTCTATTTTTACCTCCTTTACGGTAAACACCGCAAAGAACGCGCATACGGTTACCGCAAAAAATATTGCTGTTAAAACAAAAATTATTATTTTATTGCTTTTCATACTTTTCTTATGTGATTTAAAACTCTTACCGAAAAAAGTTTAAACTTTTCATTCGATTTTTTTTATGCTTGCGCCGAGCCTAGATAATTTTAAGTCCATCTGAGCGTATCCGCGTTCAATATGGCAAATATCATTTATAACCGACATACCCTCTGCGGCAAGCGCGCCGAGCACCAACGAAGCGCCGCCCCTTAAATCCTCTGCATACACACTGGCTCCGTAAAGTTTTTTTACACCGCTGACAATAGCAGTCTTGCCGCGTATAGTAATATTCGCGCCCATCTTGTTTAGTTCGGAAACATGGCGGAACCGCGTCTCAAATATATTTTCGGTAATCAGCGAAGTTCCTTCAGAAACTGCGGCAAGCGACATTATTTGTGCTTGAAGATCGGTTGGAAATCCCGGATAAGGACTGGTCTCCACATTAAAGGCTTTTTTCGAGTCTCCGCCTTTTAGGTATATTATATCATTTTTTATTCTGATTTTACAACTATTATTACGAAGTTTATGTATAAGTGAGGAAATATTTTCGGCTTTGCAATTATACAACTCGATTTTGCCGCCGGTTATCGCAGCGGCAATAAGGTAAGTTCCCGCTTCAATTCTGTCGCATAACGGTTTATACTGTGTCCCGTTCAGTTTTTTGACCCCCGTTATGCGCACCGTATCCGTGCCACCGCCGGTTATTTTTGCGCCCATTCCTACTAAAAAATACATTAAATCTTCTATTTCCGGTTCTTTTGCGGCGTTTCTTATTATGGTTTCCCCGTCAGCAAATACAGACGCCAGCATCGCGTTTTCCGTCGCTCCTACCGATGGGAAATCCAGACATCTTTCATTACCTTTTACATTTTCGGCGTTGCAACTTATTTCCCCGCCCATTTCCTCAATTTTTACCCCAAGGCTTTTAAGAGCGGAAATATGTATATCCACAGGCCTCAGCCCGATATTGCATCCGCCCGGATAAGCGAGTACTGCTTTTTTCATGCGTGAAACAAGCGCTCCCAGCATAAACACAGACGAACGCAACTCTTTGGTAAGAGTCGAGTCAAGCCTGTACCCGTTTATGCCGGAAGCGTCTATAATTAAAGTATTTCCTTCGAATACGGTTTTTACTCCTATCGAGGAAAGTATCTTTACCATATTCAGAACGTCTTTTATTTTAGGACAATTCTCAATCACCACCTGTTCGTCGGTGAGAATTGCCCCTGCGAGAATAGGTAGTACCGCATTCTTCGCACTTTCTATACACAGTTTACCGTCCAGCCTGTTGCCTCCCGTTATTATGAACTTTCCCATAGATTTCTCCCTGTCGCATATCGATATACTATTCTATGGAAATTTTCGTTAAAAAGTTAAACTCCCCTGTCTTGATATATTAAAAAGGATACCCATTTCCGCCATAAAAATGATTATGGAAGTGTTCCCGCTTGAAACAAGAGGCAACGGAAGCCCGGTCGGAGGAATGCTTCCCGTAACTACAAGGGCGTTTATAACGGTCTGGATACCGAATATCATCGTTATTCCGACAGCCAACAGAAAACCGAAAACGTCTTTTGATTTTGCGGCAATTTTTAATCCTCTGTAAATAATAAAACCCAAAAGAGCAAAAAAAGCAAGTAAGCCTATAAACCCAATTTCCTCACCTATAACCGACAGTATAAAATCAGATTCGGCAAACGGTAAAAATGCATATTTTTGACGTGAGTTAAATAATCCGACTCCGAACCAGCCGCCCGAGCCAAGCGCGTAAAGCGATTGAAGAAGTTGATATCCTTCTCCTTTGGGACTTGACCACGGATTGAGAAATGCCGCTAGCCTGCTTAATCGGTAGGGCTCTATTATTATTAAAAGCACACCTGCGACAAATGCGGGAACAATAAGAAAAACCATGTGTTTTATTCTTATTCCCGCGGCAAAAAGCATGGTCATCATAAGAAGCGCGACACACACGGTTATAGACATATTCGGCTCTATAATTATTAAAAGACATATTATAAGTCCGAATCCTAAAATCGGAAGTATACCTATAAACGTCTTAGGTCTTTCAGGATGTCTCGACACGTATGTAGCAGAAAAAAGTATAAGCGCAAATTTTGCTATTTCCGAAGGTTGCAGCGTAAACGAACCGAAACCTATCCACCTTCTTGCCCCGTAGTTTTCCACACCGAGTCCGGGCACGAATACAAGCACAAGCAGGACAACTGATATTATTGCGACAGGTATATTAAAGGCTGCAAGTTTTTTATAATCGAAAAGCGCAGTTGCCGTCATTGCAACTATTCCTAATACTATACCTATAATCTGCTTTTTTACAAAATAAAAAGAATCGCCGTAAGTTGCCTCGGCAGAATAATTACTGGCCGAATAAATAAATATAGTCCCGACAGCGGCAAGAACTATTACCGCAAACAGCAGGAAATAGTCTCCCTTTTCATTGTTTATATATTTACGGAGAGAGTTTTTCAAGAAAGTCCCTCCACTATTTTTATAAATCTTTCTCCACGTTCCTCATAACTTGAAAAACGGTCAAAACTTGCACACGCAGGGCTTAATAAAACGTTGTCTCCTTCAACAGAAAGCATTGCCGCAATTTTTACCGCACAGTTAAAGTCCGACGTTACGGTTATATCATAATATCCCGCCCTGCTTGCGGCGTCCAGCATATGATATCGCGATGCTCCCGTAATAACAACATGTTTTACTGTTGATGTTTTAATATTTTCAAAAAGTTTATCGTATTTTTCACCTTTTTCACTACCGCCCAATATAAGTATTGTGGGGCTCTTCATGGTCTCGACGGCGCTTATGGCAGACGCGGTATTTGTTGATTTGGAGTCATTAAAATATTTAACCCCGTTTTTCTCGGCAATAAGTTCTATACGGTGTTTAACGCCTTTAAAACTCATAAGTGCATCTTTTATAACCGAAGGCTCCACCCCCATCAGACGGGATGAGGCTATCGCAAAAAGAACATTGTATACATTATGCTCTCCGCTTACGGTAAGTTGATCTTCGTCTATTATGTATTCGCCGTTAAAGTAAAGTTTCCCGTTTTCCCTGTATGCGCCGTAAATCCTTTGCTCTGCGGATATCCATATTATTTTACCTTTTGTCTCAGTCTCAAACGCTCGTACCGTTTCGTCGTCATAATTCAGAACGGAATATTCGCTTTCATGTTGATTTTTAAAAATGCGTTTTTTCAGGAAAATATAATTTTCCATGTTATAGTGTCGCTCTATATGGTCGGGAGAAATATTTGTTACACAAGCAACATGCGGACAGAACAATCCTATGCTTTCCAGTTGAAAACTTGATACTTCCGCCACACATACCGAATCTTTTGTTAAAGACGTTAGTTGCGAAGTAACGGGAACTCCTATATTTCCTACCGCCGTGCAATCTATTCCGGAAGTTTTAAGTATATGATCAATTATAGTTACCGTTGTAGTCTTTCCGTTCGTGCCCGTTACCGCTATGGTCGGAGGCATAAACAGTTCGAATCCCATTCCGAATTCGCCTATAATTCTCTTTCCGAGACGCTTGGCCTTCACTGCAATTTCATGATTTATTGGTACTCCTGGACTCAAAACCACAATATCGCAAACCGAAAGCACCTCGTCGGTATTTTCTTTGACAGCCCGTCTAGCCCCGAGTTCGGTAAGCCTTTCAATAGCAGCGTCTATTTTATCGCTTTTCAACTCTTCGTATATATAACAGGCCCCGCCTTTACCGAGTATGTATTCGGCAGCCGAAAAGCCGCTTTTAGATACGCCGACAACCAAAAATTTCTGACACTTTATAAACATCTTTCACCTCACAGATATGCAAGAAGAGAAAGCGCTCCTACAGCCAGGGTAATTACAGAATATAAAAAGGAAATTTTTGTTTCAGTCATTCCTTTTAATTGAAAATGATGATGCAACGGAGCCATAAGAAAAACTCTTTTACCCGTCCGCTTGAAGTGCGCTACCTGTATAATTACAGATATGCTGGAAAGGACGAACATTATTCCAATTACGGGAATAAAAAAACTGTTTGAAGAAAAAATACTTATCGCTCCTATAAATCCGCCAAGCGAAAGCGAGCCGGTATCTCCCATAAATACCGAGGCTTTGTTTACATTAAACATAAGGAAAGCGCAAATTGCGCCGAAAAGACATAACGAAAGAAAAATAAGTTTTTCGTATTCTTCTTTTTTCAAATACATTTTGCTCAAAACGCTCATCTGAAAAATTATAAGCAATGAAATTATAAAAAGATATGCCGCGCTGACTCCTCCGGCGAGACCGTCGAGACCGTCAGTCAGGTTAACGCTGTTTGTAATTGCGATGAAAATAAGCGCAACCAGCGGAATAGTCCATAACCCCAAATCAACGCTTATGCGGAAAAACGGTATATGAAAAACCGTTATCCCGTTATTATAAGAAAAAAATCCTGCCGTGAGCGCTATGGCAAACTGAAAAATAATTTTCTGATAGGCTCTAAGTCCCTCATTATGCCCCGTTTTTACTTTTATAAAATCGTCCAGTGCCCCCACAGACATAAAAGCCAGTCCAATCGACATCGCAACGAGCGCAATTCTGCCGCTTCCGCCTCCGAATATAAGGAAAACAGCCGCGGCAGGCAAAATAAAAAACAGACCGCCCATCGTCGGCGTTCCGTTTTTATCCTTATGCGTTTCAACGTATTTTAAAATAGGCTGTCCCGCCTTTATTTTTCTTAATATCGGTATAAATATCAAACCGGCTGCCGCAGCCGACACAAAAGACGCTAATGCCGCCCAGATTATTACTTTCACGATTTGCCCTTCCTTAAAATGTCCATAACAGTATCTTTGTCATTATATACCTGTTTTATACCGAGTATTTCCTGATATTTTTCACTTCCCTTGCCTGCTATAAGTAAAATATCGCCTTCTTTTGCCATTTCAAGCGCGTATTTTATGCCTTCTCTTCTGTCCTGAACGACAACATAATTTTTTGATACTTCGAGCATACCTTTCTCAATGCTGCTTATTATATCCATAGGCTCTTCATACCTCGGATTATCCGAGGTAATAACGGTAAAATCAGCGTATTCACCGCTTATTCGCCCCATAATCTCTCGCTTGCCTTTATCTCTGTTTCCGCCGCACCCGAATACACATATAAGTCTTTTCCCGCATGACTCTTTAAGCGCACACAGCGCTTTTTTCAATCCGTCAGGCGTATGAGCATAATCGAGGTAAACGGCAAATTTGTCGTTATAAATAAGTTCTAGCCTGCCGCTAACTCCCGTTGTTTTTTCAACGCCTTCAATAATTTTTTCAGTATCGACTCCAATAAGCGCCGCGGCTGTTGCCGCCGCAAGTGCGTTATAAACGTTGAAAATTCCCATCAGTTTAAGATTAACGTCAAATATACAGTCGAAAAGATTACAGACAAACTCGGTGCCGAGTTTTGTATTTTTCAGTTGAATCGCAAAAACGTCGGAAGGATTGTTTATTCCGTAAGTTATGACGTTTTTGTACTTTTTCATTATTTCGATACCGGTTTCGTCATCGCTGTTTACCACTATGTATTTACATTTGCCGCCTTCAAACATTTTCAGTTTTGCGCGCTTATAACTTTCCATATCCCCGAAAAAATCAAGATGATCCTGCGACAGGTTTGTAAAAACGCCCACGTCAAAATTAAGATTGCTCACCTTATCGAGATAAAGCGCATGCGCGGAAACTTCCATAACCACCACCTCCACGCCGCTTTTCTGCATTTCATAAAAGGTTTTATATAACACAAACGGATCGGGAGTTGTGAGCGACGGCTCAATAAATTTTCCGCGATAAAAAGTTCCCAATGTACCTATAAGGCCGCACGGCAATCCTGCGTTATCGCAAATGCTTTTTATAATGTGCGTCGTTGTAGTCTTTCCGTTTGTTCCCGTAACTCCGATTATTTTCATCTTTTTCTCGGGATGCGAGTAAAACTCGGCGGCTATTATTCCCATAGTCGCTCTGCAATTCTCAACTATTACCTGAGTCAAAGACGTATCGAGTTGCTTTTCGGTAACTATTGCGACAGCACCGTAGTTCTCAACCTGACGTACAAACGAATGTCCGTCAAAATCTCTGCCGCAAAGACATATGAAAAGGCTTCCGTGAGTTACGGAATTGCTGTCTATCTGCAAATTTTCTATTTCCACATTGGTTTTGCCGATAACTTTTTTTCGTGGTAAGTTTTCTATTAAAGTACTAAGTTTCATTTTCATCTCACTATTCTGACGGTGCTATATTTTTAAGTTTTATTATTCCTTCAAAAACGCTTTTTGCATACGGTGCCGCAACCGTACTGCCGTAATATTGTCCTTCTGGCTCATCGACTATTACTAACGCAAGATATTTTGGATTATCCGCAGGAAAACAGCCTACAAACGACGAAACGTATTTTCCGACCGCTATTATACCGTTTTCATATTTTTGCGCAGTTCCGGTTTTACCAGCAACTTTATAACCTTCTATATAAGCCTGTTTTCCCGAACCGTCCCGAACTACCGATTCAAGCATTTCCGTAAGTATTTCGGACGCTTTTTCGCTTATCACCCTGTTTTTTATTGTTTGCGAATTTTTTTGCGCAATCAGTCCGTCTTCGGTATATATTTCGCTTACCAGATAAGGAGTATAATAATTTCCCCCGTTTCCCGCCGCAGAAGTGGCGGCTGCGAGTTGCAATCCCGTAACCGCAATAGTCTGACCAAACGCTATTCGCGCAAGATCCACATTCTGAACTGCGGATTCAGGCAAAATCATTCCCTGCGCCTCTCCTCCGAAATCAATTCCCGTTACGCTTCCGTAATTAAATAAGTCAATGTATTTATACATTGTTTCTTTACCGAGAGAAGTTGCAATATCGACAAATATAGGGTTACAACTGTTATTTAACGCACCTTGTAAATTAAGGTTTGCGTGTTTTCCCTTGCTGTGGTCGCTCCAACACTTGACCCTCTGACCGTCTATATACC
>CALWBJ010000016.1 GCA_944376035.1 uncultured Clostridia bacterium
TCATCGAATTGCCTATCCCTACCCAAACCGCCGCAAGTTCATAAGCCTGTCTGTATTTACCGGCATAGACAATAAATATTACCGCCGAAAAAAATGTAGTGCCATAAGCAAACGCGCTCATCCAGCCGTTCAGCCCTTTTTTGCCCGCAAGCAAAAAATCCTTGACCGATTTGGAACGGTTCCTTGTATAAATCGCAATAAAAACCATTCCTATCGCGTACAGCATTAAAATCAAATAGTCCCATATTCTTTCTGCCACTTTTCCTCTCCTGTCAGACTGAAAACATAATTAAGCCCGTTTTTCGGTCAGTTTTCTTTCAGAGCCTGCATTTTCCTCAATCGTTTAAATTTTATTTGTCGTTAATAACGTACATTTATGATGCAGTAAATATATTTATTAAATTTAACAATATATATTATAATATTTTTTTGAAATATTTTAAAATAATTTGAAGTGAATAAACGTAATTAAATGCAATTAAGTTTATTCAATTATCAAATTATAAAATTTTTGCAAATTTTTAAAATCGCAGTGAAATATTTATAATAAATTGCGGTGAAATTATAACTAAATATATAAAATCAAGTTTATTGTCAGTTACATATTCAATTACTATTTTAAAATTATCTATAATTATATGACTTATAAAATGTCATCGATAATTGCCGCAACTTTATTTTACTTATTCAGTAAACCTATAAGATACATCAATATGCCCGCGCTTACTGCGGCGTTAAGACTCTCCATAGAATTTTGCATCGGTATACTTATTTTTTTATAAGCCGACTTTTCCACCAAATCGCTTATTCCGTTAGCCTCGTTTCCAATTGCAAGACAGAATTTTTCGGGAACACTCGCCGAAAAGGCGTTTTCCCCGTCCATATCGGCAACAATTATAGGCAAGTTGACTGCTCTAAGCAAATCTTCTCTTGTTCCTTCGTAAATATTGACCTTAAAAATTCCGCCCATGCTCGCCCTTACTGATTTAGGATTGAAAGGGTCTGCCGAGTCTGCGGCATAAATATCGTTAAAACCTGCAGCCGCCGCCGTTCTTAATATAGCGCCGACATTTGAAGGGTCTTGTACCCCGTCCAGAAAAACACATTTCCCGCTCGGCGGTAAAAGATTGCGCACGGGCTTTTTTATTACGCAAAGCAGGCCCTGGGGGCTTACCTCGCCGCTTATGCTTTTAAATACGTCCTCACTCACGCACTCAATACGCATACCGCCGATTTCCGCCTGCGCCAGAGCCTTTTCCGTGCCGACCGCGACTTCTATGTCGCAACCGGCAGAATAAGCCTCTTTGACTGACTTTATACCTTCCGCAACGTAAACGCCCTCAATTTCCCGCCATTTTTTGTCTTTAAGCGAACGTATACGCTTTATAAGGGCATTGTTCCTGGATGTTATCATTTACTTATAAATATTTGAATATTTTCTGTATCCTTTTCGGTTTTTAAGTTTACCGATAATCTGTTTAACGATTTTATACGAAAACAGTTCTGATATCCAAATAAAGCCTACTTTCGGTAGGCTTTAAAAGTTTACTTTTTTAAATTGGCTTTGGCCTTCTCGGCAAGTGCGGAAAACGCCTGAGCGTCGTTTACCGCTATATCGGCAAGCACTTTTCTGTTAAGATTGATACCTGCATTCTTTAAACCGAACATGAACTTACTGTAAGAAAGTCCGTTAATACGCGCTGCGGCGTTGATTCTGGCTATCCACAAAGAACGGAAATCACGCTTTTTAGCCTTTCTGCCGATATAAGCATACATCTGCGCTTTCATAACCGCTTCGCGGGCAACTCTGTATCTCTTACTCCTACCGCCGAAGTATCCTTTGGCAAGTTTTAATATCTTTCTACGCTTCTTTACGGCGTTTACTGCTCTTTTAATACGCATAACAGTTCTCCTTCCTCATTATTTGTTATAAATCAAAGTTTTTACGGTCTTACTCTGCGTTTTATCAACGTATGCGCCGTCGCACAGATTGTTCTTTCTCTTTCTTTCCTTCTTGGTCAGAATATGGTTCTTACCCGAGCAGGCTCTCTTGATTTTACCGGTCGCGGTTACTTTGAAACGTTTTTTAGCCGCGCTCTTGGTTTTCATTTTAGGCATTGTGTTAACCTCCGTTTGTTATTTATGTTAAACTATGATAGTCTTGATTTCTATTATTTGGTTTTAAATTTAAATCTTTTTTTGACAGTGTGTCTTATTGCGATAAAATTTTTACCGCATGAGTTCGGATTTTTATCTTAACTTTAAGATTATACACTATAACGTTCTTAAGATTTAACGGGTGCAAGCATCATCCAGATATTTCTGCCTTCGGTAAGGGGCTGTTTTTCCATTGTGCCGCAGTCCTTGACAAGTTCGAAAAATCTCTTCATAACTTCAAGTCCGAGGTCAGAGTGAGCCATCTGTCTGCCGCGCATTCTTATGGAAACCTTAACTTTATTTCCCGCGGTCAGAAACTTCTGTGCCTGACGGGCTTTGACGTTAAGATCACCCACGTCTATGGTCATTGAAAGCCAGACTTCTTTTATCTCGACGATTTTCTGGTTCTTTTTGGCTTCCTTATTCTTTTTGTTAAGTTCAAAAAGATATTTGCCGTAATTCATTATCTTGCATACGGGCGGGTTTGCATTGGGAGAAATCTTTACAAGATCAAGATCCCTTTCTTCCGCGATTGCAAGAGCCTCGCGCGAAGACATTATACCGAGTTGTTCGCCGTTTTCACCGATAACGCGGACTTCCCTGTCCCTTATTTCCGCGCCTACCTGATGTTCCTTTTTAATGATCGTTTACCTCTCAATTTTTATTTTTCCATAAGCGCTCAGGCTTATAAAACAAAAGGATTGCTTTTTAAGCAACCCTGTAAATCAAAACAAATTTTTGAAATATACGATTAAATACAATCGCGAAAACCTCGTTAAAGAGTTATTTCAAAAAGTTTTATCGAGCCGAACGCTTTATAAACCGTCGGCGAGAAGGGTTACTTCTTCTTAAAGCCTAATTATAATACAACATTATTATCGTCTTGTCAAATGTTTTTCGGCATTTTTTAATATAATACCGCAAATTAAAACCGTAAAACATATTTATTTTTCTTTTTTAATATTTTTGTATCTTTCACCCCTTTTATCAAATGAGCATACAATAAATAGTACAAAAAATTTTAAAAAAAATAAATAAAAAATAAGTCCGCAGAGACTATTATTTGATTTCCATCTGCATTTTTAGAATATTCTGCTGACCTATCCGCGAATTATAAACCGATAAAGGAATAATTTATGACTTTAAGTCTTTGCATGATTGTTAAAAACGAAGAGGCGGTGCTTAAAAGATGTCTCGAAAGCGTAAAAGGCGTCTTTGACGAAATAATTATCGTCGATACAGGCTCCGAAGATTCAACAAAAAAAATCGCTTACCAATATACGGATAAAGTCTATGACTATGCCTGGCAATACGATTTTTCGGCGGCGAGGAATTATTCTTTTTCTCTCGCCACATCAGATTATATCATGTGGCTGGACGCCGACGACGTTTTAACAGAAAAAAACAGAAATTCACTTATTTCCTTAAAGAACTCCATGGACGGAAGCGTAAATACCTACTTTCTTATTTACGACGTCAATCCGGACGGTCAAGACAATTCACAGTTCTACTTTTATCGGGAAAGAATTTTTAAACGTTCAATGGGCTTTTTATGGAGAGGAGCGGTTCACGAATATGTGGAAATAGATTCTGTCAGCGTACGAGTACCTGTTGCAGTAACACATATACGAGGCGAAAAAAAAGAAACGGGCAGAAATCTTATGCTATATATAAGATATTTCCTGTCAGGACACAATCCGAGCGAGCGCGATAAATATTATTTTGCAAAAGAACTTTACGAAAACGGGTTTATTAAAGAGGCAATTTACACGATTGAAGATTTTTTAAACGGTAACGGCTGGATTGAAGACAAAATTTCCGCATGCAGAATTCTTGCAGACTGCCATAAACAACTCGGGGACGAAAACAAGCGGCTTTCCGCACTTTTCAAATCTTTCGAATATGCTCCGCCCCGCCCCGTCATTCTTTGCGAAATAGGCGATTACTTTATTTCTAAATCAAATTATAATCAGGCAATTTTCTGGTTCGAACTGGCAATCAGGCAAAAAGACAGCCAAAAAGAAGGTTTCGTGCTTCCCGACTACGGAGAATTTATTCCTTATATGTGGCTTTGCTACTGTTACGACAGATTGGGAATGACCGAAAAAGCAGAGTTTTACAACAATCTTGCAGGAAAATTAAAACCGCTCGATAAAAACTACCTTTATAATAAAAATTATTTTGAAAAAGTCTTAAATAAAAAGGAAGTATCTGATGACAGAAAATAAAAGAAATCAGGAAGAAAATGAACGTCATGTAAATTGCTCCCGTTGTTCATGCTGTTGCAATAAGGATAACAGGCACACCCCTTCATGTTCCAGACTACCTGAGGTCATTACGATAATAGGTCCCGTCGGAGCGACAGGTCCCACGGGTCCAACGGGAGCGACAGGTCCGACGGGAGCGACGGGCGCTACAGGCGCAACAGGACCCACCGGCCCAACTGGGGCAACAGGAACTGCGGGAGACGCGGCTACCGTACAAGTAGGCACTGTTTCAACAGGAGACCCGGGTTCTGCCGCTAGCGTTACTAATTCCGGCTCCTCCTCTTCAGCAATATTTGACTTTGTGATT
>CALWBJ010000017.1 GCA_944376035.1 uncultured Clostridia bacterium
GTACTCGATGCCTGACTTTGTGGATTTTGTCAAGTAGGTTGACCTCTCAGGCTCTTCTGTTACCGGCGCTATGACGGAAAAAGGAACGGGCAGCGATAAAATAACCAGCGCCACAATTCTCGGCTCTGAAAACAGCAGCGCATCCGTTCAGCCCGTTTCGGGAAGTAATGCCGTTAAAGCAACATTAAAAAATTCAAGTTATACAATAAAAATCAAGAGCGATTTATTTAAGGTTCAACCTGAAAATTATGCGTTCGTTTCTTTCTATATAGAAAACAATCTTTCCGCTTTTGACACAAACGGCATAACCGTTTATCTTTACGACGGCGTCGAAGGCGGTAATCTCCGCGAGCCTGCCGAGAATATCGCTTCTTTCACCACTGTCGGCGATAAAACCAGATGCGAAATTCTCGTTAAAAATAATTTTGCGGAAAAATCGGATACCACTACAAGAGAATTCTTCCTCGTTATAGTTATCGGACCTTCGAATATCACCAATATCAAAACCGCTAACGGATTTTCTTCGGGTGAAGTTACTATAAGCGATATGACTGTTGCTTCCGGCAAAACTTATCAGTATGTCCGCGACGGCGAATACGAACCCACCGAGGATGAAACCGATAACTATGACTTCTATACTCTCTTCGGTTCGATAGCGGATAAAACTGTCGCTCTCTATGCAGATAAAACCGCGGACTTCACGGAAGATGACGATTCAGAATCCTATACCCTTTCCTCTTCTTCGAGCGATATCGGAACAATAATTAATTATCCTTCAAACGTAAGCGGTTATACGGGTATAGTTTCCGACCATATTTTTATCACTGAAAGCGATAACTATCGCATAAACGACAGAAGCGGCAATGTTTCCGGTAACGACCATGCAGGTCTTATTAACAGCAAATATCTTGACGCTTACGAAACTATCCCCGGACTTTCGGGTATTAAAGACGCTCTCGGATACACCGCTACGGACGACTCGTCTATTCAGCCGCTTATGATTTATAACGACACCGCTTCTTCTTACGGGTACATCGGTTCTACAACCACCCTTGCTGCAAGCGGTTACGCCAAGATCTCACTCAAAGTCAGAGTGGTCGGAGACGCCAAAGCATACGTTTACCTTGTTAATTCTAACGACAAGTCGGTTATGCAGTTGGAAGTTGCGGAAAATACAGACGGTTATTCTTATAAGACTCCTTCCGAAAAAGTCGTAAAAGATCTCAGTTTCACCGTCGATAATTCCATTATGGGCGAAGAAGACTGGATTACTCTTACTTTCTATGTCGCAAGCGGTGCTGATTCCATGGATTTCAGGCTTGAACTCTGGAACGGCGCAAGAGACGGAAGCGAAGAGAATAAATCTGAGGGTTACGTCTTCTTTGACGAAATATCCGTAACAACTTCTTCGGGATTCTCCGAACCAGCCGATTGGACTCAGACATTTACTTCTTCAGACAGCGTACTTTTCTCCGCTTTCCAGGAAGACTCCTCGATTGAGGACAACGCAATACTTTATCAGCGTGTACTCTCCTCGATTGAAGAAAAATTCAATAAAGAACAGACCGATACATCCAAACTCGTTTCTTACAAAGCGACTTATGTCTGGGCGAACAATTCGACAACGATATATGCGGTTTACAATACTCTGAACCCCGTTCCGAACGATCCTTACGCAAACGATTCAGAGGAAGAAACACCCGAAGGAAGCGGTTGTACGGCAACCAGCGACCCGTCAACATTCTGGCTCTCCTTCTCCTCTATCCTTCTTGCAGCGGCTCTCATTCTTTGCATAATAATGCTGTTTGTGAAGAATATCAGACGCAGACGTAAAGCACATGCAAACGATGCAAAATCGCACTTTGTAGTCAAGAGCAGATATAAAAAGTCTGACAAGAAGAATAGAGTTTCCAAAAACTCGTTCGACGATTACGAAGACGAAAGCAAGGCTCAGGAAGTTCCCGAAAATCAATCCGAACCTGCCGAAAGCAGTGCAGATGAACAAACCGAAGAAAAGAAAGACGAATATGTTTACGGAGACGTTCAGGACTTCGGTGAAGATGATACAAATAAGGACGATCAGAATAAATAAAATTTTGATACTTGTTTGATTATCGGATGAACAGAATCTACTCTTGCTTAATGTCAGTAAAATGTATCTTAACAGCACAAAAATATAAAACTTAAAATATAAACTCCGCGGGCGATTTACTAATTAGTAAATCGCCCGCATTTTTTACGTTTATAAAATATTAAAATGTTAAATACAAAAAACAGATAAAATGATATCTTCGCGTTGGACGATTAAAATAGCATACCGAATTAAAAATATAATAGTTTTATTGTAATGAAAAAATTGAAAAACCATCTTAATTCAATTATTATTTTTTAATTTTATTACGAGCGATAAAATTTTTAATCGATATATTATATTTTTTATAAATAAGAATGTAGGCAAAATTTATAAAGATATTTTTTCTACCGATAGCGTTTTTGTATATCTCTCGGCGTTTTTACGCATATATATAATGTATGGCGACAATTATTCTGACGGGAGGCGGCACAGCCGGGCATTGCACTCCGCATCTTGCCGTTCTGCCCGATATTAAAAACGATTTCGACAAGATTTATTACATCGGCAGTGAAAACGGAATAGAAAAAGACGTCATAGGCGACACACTGCCCTATTATTCGGTGCCCTGCGCAAAACTTAACCGTAAATTTACGGTTAAAAACTTTTCAATTCCGTTTAAAGTTATTTCCGGCATCAAAAAAGCAGGAGACCTTCTCGACAAACTTAAACCCGATGTTGTTTTTTCCAAAGGCGGGTATGTATCGGTTCCCACGGTTATCGCGGCGAAAATGCGAAAAATTCCTGTTGTTTCGCACGAGAGCGATTATACATTAGGACTCGCAAACAGAATTACCGCTAAGTTTTGCAAAAAAGTACTAACCTCTTTTCCCGAAACCGCCAAAACAGTAAAAAACGGTGAATATATCGGCTCGCCTATAAGAAACACGCTCTTTTCCGTATCAAAAAAAGAGGCTCTCGCCTCTTTCGGTCTTTCGGGACAAAAGCCCGTACTTTTGGTTACGGGCGGAAGTCTGGGAGCAAAAGCCATAAACGATGTGCTTCGCGATTCGCTTAAAGATCTCCTCCCTAAATACGATATTATCCATATCTGCGGAAAAGGTAACTTAATCGACAATCCTCCGGATAAAGGATATATACAGACTGAATTTACACATAAAATAGAAAACGCTTTTGCCGCGGCAGACGTGTGCGTTACGAGAGCGGGGTCTAATGCGCTGTTCGAACTCATGAGTCTGAAAATTCCTTGCGTTCTCATCCCCTTACCCAAAGGCGCTTCACGCGGGGACCAACTTCTTAACGCCGCTTACTTTCAGAAACTCGGTCTCGCAAACGTGCTTTACCAGGACGCACTGACAAAAGAATCTTTTACACTTGCGGTCAATGCGGCTTACGCCAACAGATTCAATCTCGCGAGAAATTTCGATAAACATCCCGTGAAAGATAAGAGTCGTCAGATTTCCCGCGTTCTTGCCGATTATA
>CALWBJ010000018.1 GCA_944376035.1 uncultured Clostridia bacterium
GGAAACAAACGAGCATTTTTAAAGACGCAATCACAACCGTATTTCTGAACATTTCCCAGAATTTCGACCCGGGATCAAAGAAAAGATTTTCAAAATGCACAAAACCTACCCACTCGCTGCCGAATATACCACCGTCGATAGAATAATTCTTAAACGCCAGAATTATCCCGCACATGGGCAGATAAGAAAAAATAATAAGCAGTATCGCACCGGGCAGCATCAGAAGATATAAATCGTAGTTTTGCCTGAAAAAAACCGCCGACTTACTTCTATGTAACTTTTTAAACCATTGTTTTTTTATGCCTATAATTACAAGCGCTCCGATTACCACTCCCGCTATACAGCCGATTATTATCCAGATATTGCTTTTGTACATCTCGAACATTACAAATCCGAGAATACCGTTTACATTTTCGGTACGCGTTACATATTCACCGTCTACAGAACGCGTCACGGAAGCTTCCAATTCTACGGGAGTTATTTCTATTGTGTCTTTTGTTACAAGTTTAACGCTTTTGCCACCGTAAAATTTTATTTCTCCCGGGAATTTCAAAGTTACCTTTTCAACCATTCCGCTGAAATAATCTTCAAACATGAAAATGAACTCTCTTTCCGCGTTACGACTTTCAAGGCTCTCCGCTTTTATTTCTTCCCCGTCTGACGTACGCGATACAAAAGCCAAATCTGCAGCGCTGCTTGCATCGGGCGCTATTATCGTAGAATCCCACTTCCTTAGTGAATTTGCCTTGCCTTTCTCCATAAGCAAAAGAGAACTTTTATTATTGAAATCATTAAAGAATGAAGCCCTGTCTTTGAACACATATTCGCCCTCGCCCTTTGTAAAAGTAAGGTCTTTAAGGTTGACTGTCGCACTGTAACCGCCTTCTATTTCTTTAAGACTTCCGAGCGAAACTCGCGTTTTATCCGCCGATACGTCAAGTACTCCCTGACACCATCTGTTCATATAATCTGTAAACGACTCCATGTTTATAGGATCACCGTCCAGAACTGTCTCATCTGAAAAGACTATCGTGGCTGTTGCGGTCTTATCGCTCCGAAACGAAACTTCCACGTTGGCGCAGCCGCCTAAAACAAAGAGCGGCAATATTAAAACCAGCGCTATTATTATCCATTTTTTTATTAGTCTTTTTGGTTTCCGCATCTCTTTTGCCCCTGATCAACTGAAAGTTTTATCTGATAAAACAAGCATTCCCTTAGCAGGCACTTCTATGTGTACAACACCGTTCACGACATCGGCGGTCCTGTATGCTTTCGGAAGAACGCATGCTCTGTCTTTCGGAATTTCATTTTCCGTTACTTTGTAACAATTTAATTCTTCCGGTCTGCCTGTCTGAGTATTCACTATTGCTATTTTTCGTTCGGCCTCGCCTTTATTCACAACAATATACGTCCATTTCCCGTCGGGAAGTTCAAACGCAACCGCGCATATATCCGCTCCCCTCTCGTATTCTTCAAAAGAAAGTTCTTCCGTTTCTACCTGATAAGCATAACTGCCCGAATCGGTATATTTACATATAAGACCGTAAAAATAATATTCAGGATGTGCTCCGTACGGAATAAAATCTTCCTCCTTCATTTGCAGCGGACCAGAATAATAAGGGTGCCATTCTTTATATGTCCAAAGCCCCATAGTATGTATGTACTGGTTTGTAAACATTGTATCGCCCAGAATATAATGACTGAATGCAGTCACACCGCGCGAAGCCGCATTGACGCATAACCGGGCGACAGTTATACCCGCTTCGTAAGAATCTATATCGGTTTTATTCACCGCATCGAGAAAATGTCCGCCCTCGCAAAATTCGGACACCGATATGTATTTAAGTTTACATTCATCACGTATATCCGCAAGGTCATTATAATAATCGCATAAAACTTCGTTGAGTTTTTCTTCCTCAGGATATGATGCCGTCCCTATTACATCTACAATTCCTTCAAGCGCTTTAACTTCTTCCCGCATCATCCTCAAATCGGAGTTCGCCGGCACGCTTCCTGAATATATAAGTTTTATTTTATCTCTTATTCCGTCTTTTTTAAGCCTGTTATCTATCTTTTTTACACATTCAATATAATCTTCGTAAGGAGAAACGCCTTCGGAATTTACATAACATTCCTGAATGTGGCTGAAACCCCATATACATGTATATTTTTTAACATTTATAAGGTATTGAAGAAGAACGGAAATATTTTCTGCGTACTCATCAAAATCAGACGGACCACAAGTCCACGATTCATTTGCAAAGCCGCTTGTATCCACACCTAACCAACTACCCTCATATTTACCGTCGTAAGACTTGAACCAGTTATAACAGTTATAACTTCCCAAATCTACTTTTATATTATATTTTTGGCAAATATCAAGTATCTTATAAAGCGCCTGCATTTCCACGCAGTTAAAATCAACCCCTTCCGCCTCATAATCAAAAACATCAGGATCACTGTTATCGTTAGCCCGTTCAAACATTTCCGGATAATATTTAACTCTTGTGTATTTAAGATTCATATCCGCAATACGGCTTTCCCAAATTTTTTCATCCTCATTATTGAGATTGTTCCATGGCATAAAAATATCCGTGTCCATCTGTGCGCCGAACCCTACTATCGGAGTATCCTGCTTTTCGCATACGTCATAACGCATATATCCATCGTTTATGACTATCTGTTCGGTTTTGTTCCCACTGCATCCAAAACATAAAAATAAAAATAAACTTGATAAGAAAATGCAAATTGTTTTTTTCAAGATATTTCCCCTTTCATTCTTTTTGTTTTGCTTTTATAGGTAAGGTTTATTTTTAACTGAATAACCTCATAAAACTACTTGATGATATTTATAGACTACATGATTTGCTACAGTAACTTTATATCGCAAATTATAATAAATCGAATAATTATAACGGCTTTTTATTTGCCTTACATTTTCATTTATCCGTAAACTTTAAACTTTTAAACAGCAATGAAATCCGACAAGCCTTCCTTTCCTTGTTTAAGGATAAACAAGGAAAAAAGGCCGGCCTTTTTAATATTTCGGTTCGCTTTATTTACTATTTTCTATACTGAATTTTATAAAATAAGGATTTTTGATATATTTTAATACGATTAATAACAAAGTTAATTTGAAATAATACAATGCATTATTATTTTTCGGTAATAATAAAAATATTGACGAATGCACTATATATTAAATAAAATTTTAAATAATCAGTCAAGCAAAAAATTAAATTAACTTTATCAATTTTTTCATCTGAAAATATTGTTTTAATAATTATTGAGATTTATATTGTGTTTATGTCGATATATAAATAATTAAAACTATTACTTCTTGCCTTTTAATGATTTTCTGAATTCAGCATTATCCTGAATACTTTATTTGTTAGATTTCTTAAATTTTAGTCTCCGAAAAAGTTATTTCAATAATTTGACAACAAAATTATTACATAAATTTTACAATTGAAAAATTCATTATCCGACGACTTCTTTTATTATTCTACTACCCTAAATGTACTATTACAATAGCCTCATATTTTCAAAAATTTATCCTTATTTGGCATTATAAGTGAAAATTTGTAAATTTATTATTTGTAGTTGACAAAAAAAACCATCCAAATTATAATTTTAGCGAGGTAAAAGTTATGCATAAATTTCATCTGAACCATCTCTTCCCCACCGAAGCAATAGTGATAAACGATATAACACTGTTACAAGTCGGCGTTATGCATTGCAATGAAAACGATTTTGTCAGTACTCATCTGCACGATTACTTGTGGGAACTTACGGTTGCAATTGACGGAGAAGGTTTTGTCTCCGTTAACGAGAAAGAAGAAAAAATCGCAAAAAATGACATACACTTGTCTTGCCCATTTGAGTCTCATGCGATAAGATCAAGTGAAAACAACCCCCTGAAATTTCTTTTTATCGCTTTCAGATCATCCGATAAAAATATAGAAAAAGAACTGATAAAAATTCAGGAATTATTTAAAATTTCATCAAGACTTATACGCAATGCGGGTATTCAATCGCAAATAGAACTTGTAATTGAGGAAATAAACAAAAGTAACGAAATTTTACATGATCAACTGTTGTATTCAATTTTAAAACAAATAATTATTATGACAATACGCAGTTACAATAATGCTGTTCCATCAATAAAGAAGATAAATAAAGAAGATGAATTTTGCTATACGATAATGTCATATATAAACACGCACATCGCAGAAATAGAATCGCTTATGAACCTGAGCGAAATTTTTAATTATAATTACTTCTATATTTCAAAAATTTTCAAAAAAACTACCGGACAAACCCTTTCGGACTACTACCGATCAAGAAGGCTGGACGCTGCCAGAACATTACTTGAACAAGGTTACTCATGCACAGAAGTCGCCAATACTTTAAAATTTTCTTCCGTTTATTCCTTTTCAAAGTCTTTTAAACAGGTTTTCGGCATTCCTCCTCTGAAATATAAAAAAAATATAAAGGAATAGGTTTTTTAAGTTAGTAGTTAAATAGAAATATTTTTGTTTTATAATTGTTTTATCTTATTTATAAATAAACTTTTTTTTCAAATAGACTTTAATTTCTCGTTCAAACCGCTTAATTTAATATATGCAATATATTGCACATATGTACATTTACAATTTTTATTTATAAATCTATTAAATAATTAACAAAATCAAAACAAATCAAATTAAGAAAAAACATTATAAAAATTTATAATAAATTATGATTTTTTCATAATTTATTATAAATTTCCTTTTTACCCTCATGTTCAAATAATAGTTATAACAGAACTAATATTTTTTGTTAAAAATATGATTTTCTATATAATTCTATGTGGGCAGTTGATTTTTTGATAAAAACAATTATAATTTTATTTGTAATTATAAAAACGGCCTAAAAAGTTTAAAACACGGTTATTGAATTAAATTTAAAATAAATTTTAAAACAAGAATGGATAATGTAAAAAATAACATAGACCTTAAAAACAATAATTTTTAAATTTAAATTTTATCGTTACATAATGTTATTAGTTTAAAAAATCGATAAACAAAATCTGTATTATAAAAAGGAGAATAAAAGATGATAAAAACAGCGGTTATTTTTGCGGACGGCACAGAAGAAATCGAAGCCATAACGCCTGTCGATGTTTTAAAACGTGCCGGAATAGATTGCGATATTGTTTCCGTAAGCGGTCAATACCCCAAAGGCTCTCACGGCATAACAATCAAAGCGGACGTTCTTGCAGATAATTTCGATATGAAAAATTATGACGGTATCATTATCCCCGGGGGCATGCCGGGCGCGGTAAACATATCAAAAAACAATAAAATAAAAGAATCTTTAAAATATGCTTTTGAAAACAACAAACTTGTAGCGGCAATCTGCGCTTCTCCCGCAGTCGTTCTGGCTGCAAACGGATTTATAAAAAATAGAAAAGCAACCTGTTACCCATTTGAGGAATTTATTAAACTTATAGATAATTCCGTTTACACCGCTGAGGACGTAACCGTCGATTCTGACCTTATAACAGCGAACGGTCCTCGTTCTGCAATGAAGTTTTCACTAGCAATCTGCGAATACTTCGGTCTTAATCCTAAATTCTGAAATACAATTCTCAACGCTAAAATAAAATGCATATATGCAATTAGTTGCATATATGCATTTTAAATATATATTTACTTGTTAATCATATTAGAGTAAAATAATCTTTTCGGCGAAAAACAATTTAAGCAAATAAGCGCATTTTAATTATTATAAAATTACTTTCAATAAATCAAGTGATATTCGAACCGAAACGTTTAATTTTCTGAGTCGTAGTTTTTTCAAGCGCTTTTTTAAGCACCTCAACTATTTTAATTCTCTTATAACCGGGAATTTTGGAGTTTACTTCTTTTACGGCATGTTCGACGCTACTGTAAGCCTCTTCCTGAGAAGGTTTAAATCCGAGTTTTTCTTTCAAAAAATCCCAGTTGGGGAAAATTTTTGCCTTTACGCAAGTTTCTCCGTTTTCTTTTGCCGCAACGACAAGCACTTCTCCTATTTCGGGATATTTAGAAAGCCTTATTTCAAGTTCTTCGGTATATATATTTTTTCCGTTTGAAGTCACTATAACATTCTTTATTCGGCCTTTTATATACAGCCCTCCGTCTTTACCCATTCTTCCAAGGTCGCCCGTACAGAACCAACCGTCTTTGAAAACCTTATTTGTAGATTCTATGTCGTTATAATAACCAAGCATGACGTTATCGCCTTTTGCCAGAATTTCTCCCACGCCTTCGGAATCGGGATTATCTATCTTCAACTGCACTCCGGGTATTGCGATACCGGTAGAGTCGGGATCAAAATAAAAGTCACTGTTACCGGCAAGCAGCGGAGAGCATTCAGTAAGTCCGTATCCTTGCAATGTTCTTATACCGAGAGAAGAAAAATCTGCAATAAGCGATGTGTCGAGCTTTGCCGCACCTACTATAAACAGCCTTATTTTTCCGCCCAAAGACTGTTTAACCTTTCTGCCAATAATTTTTCTGACTATATAAGGTAATTTTGAAAGAGCGGCGCCGAGCGATAAATTTTCAAAATTTTCTTTGTATTTGGCGGGACTCTTCGCCGCGAGCGTCTTGGAAATACGTTTGGATACTACTTTCAGCAATGCCGGCACTACCACAAGCACAGTCGGCCTGTACTCCTTTATATTCTGAGAAATATTCATTATTAACTCTGGATTTTTATATCTTTATATTCACATTGTTTGCGCCCGTTTACGAGTATAGTCCGCTATAATTGACATTTCAAGCGCAATATGTTAGTATTTTAACAGTATTATTTCAAAAAGGCAATAATATTTTTACTGCCCGTAGTACAGTAACCTACACTTTAATATTATATGTAGGTTTATCAGCAAAATTTTAAAAATTTTTTTTATTTATTGTCTTAAAAGGTACTTTAATGGAAAACAGAAAGACTAAAATTACTAAAAAACTGATCGAAGAATCGTTTTTAGAACTTCTTGACGCCATGCCTTTATCCAAAATAAAGATAAAGGATATTTGTATAAACGCCGATGTTAACAGGTCTACTTTTTACGACTACTATCACAGCATTGACCAACTTCTTAGTGAAATTGAAAACGGAGTTCTTCAATCCATACCTGCGTTTGAAACACAGCCCGATAACTACGACAGCAGGATATTTTTAAATATGCTGGAAAAGTATTTTATATTCGTAAAAAATAACGAGCGTCTTTTCAGACTTCTTGTCGTGCGTTCGGAACGCGATGAATTTCTAAAAAAACTCGTTGATACCGTATTGAAAAAATATCCTACCGACTATTCCGGCAAAAATCCCGCGACCATTCGTTACTGTTATGTTTATTGTGTAAACGGAGTTGCGGGCATTGTCAAAGAATGGATAGAAAAAAATTTTTCGCTTCCGCCTGTAAAAGTTGCGGAATTATGCCTGAAAATGTCTGTCAAAGCGACAGAGGGCGCAGAAAGCATTACGGATTTAGAATAAAATTTAATATTGTCGTTATTATTTAAAAAAACAAACATTACAGGTCAGATATGCTCTATAAAATCACAAACGGTTCCGTTTCTTACGGCGCGGACACCGTTCTCGAAAGAATTGATTTTCAGATAAAGGACAGAGAAAAAATCGCTATAGTCGGAAGAAACGGATGCGGCAAAACAACTCTTTTAAAAGCCATTACCGGCGAAGTAATTATGGAAGAAGGTACGGGAGATCAGACGTTTTCCGTAATAAAAGCCGATAATCCTCAGATAGGATATCTGAAACAGATTGCTTTCGACAATGAAGAAGAGAGCCTTATCGAGGAAATAAAAAAAGTTTTCCGCCCGCTTATCGAAACAGAAGAAAAAATTGCCCGCCTTACCGAAGAACTTGAAAAACAGCCGGACGATAAAAAAATAAAAACTTACTCAACCCTTTGCGAAAGATACGAAATTGAAGGCGGCTACACCTATAAAAAAGAATATTCCACAATGATAAAAAAATTCGGTTTCACCGAAGATGACAAAAAAAAGCCGTTAAATTCTTTTTCAGGCGGAGAGCGCACTAAAATCGCTTTTATAAAACTACTTTTAAGTAAGCCCGATATACTACTTCTCGACGAGCCTACAAACCATCTGGACGTAGAAAACATCGAATGGCTGGAAGATTACCTCAAAAATTATAAATCTGCCGTCGTCATAGTTTCTCATGACAGAATGTTTTTAAATAAAATAGTCGGTAAAATATACGAAATCGAATACGGCGAGACAAACTGTTATCACGGGAATTATTCTGACTTTGAAAGACAAAAACGCGAAAATCACATCCGTCAGCAAAAAGACCACGACCTCTGGCGCGCAGAGGTAGAAAGGCTAACCAAACTTATAGAACGATTCCGTTATAAAGCGACAAAAGCCAGAATGGTTCAATCCAAAATAAAACAGTTGGAACGCATGAAGACGGTAGACGCTCCCGACAGGTATGACTTGAAGCCTTTTAAGGCATATTTTACGCCTTCTTCGGAAAGTTCAAACATTGTCCTTTCCGTAAGCGGGCTTAAAGTAGGATTTGACAGACCGCTTGCTGATATAACCCTTGAAGTACTGAAAAATGATAAACTGGCGGTTATCGGTCCTAACGGAACAGGTAAATCGACATTTCTTAAAACTCTGATGGGTATAATTCCCGCACTCGGAGGTGAATTCAGGTTTGGCGCAAACGTAAAAATCGGTTATTTTGATCAGCAAATGGCGCATTACGTCAGTCAGAAAACAGTTCTTGAAGATTTTCAGGACGCATTCCCCTCTTACGATCTTACGGCTGCCCGTTCGGCATTAGGGTCTTTTCTTTTTTCAGGCGAAGACGTGTTTAAAATAGTAAGCGAACTTTCGGGCGGTGAGCGCGTACGTCTCGCGCTGCTTAAAATATTCGGAAAGCGCCCGAACGTCCTTATTCTCGACGAACCGACCAACCATATGGACATTGTCGGAAAAGAGACGCTTGAAAATATGCTTTCAGAATTTACAGGTACTGTTATTTTTGTATCTCACGACCGATATTTTGTAAACAAAATCGCACGTTCGCTTCTTGTATTCGACGGTAAAAAAACAGAATTTATACGCTCAACTTACGAAGAATTTGAAGAAAATCGTAAATCTGATAATTTAAATAATCCGACGCCGTCTAAGACAAGTGAAAAAAATACCGAGTTATCTAAAAAGGACATAAAACGCGATAAAAAAACCTTTTCCACACCGCTTAAAGACAGGTCAAAAAAGGAAAAACGCCTTATTAAGCTTAACGAACTCATAAATGATTGCGAAAAAAAACTAGCACTTTTTAACGAACAGATGAATTTGCCCGAAGTTTATTCGGATTATGTAAAAATAAATGAAATTCAGAAAAACATTTCCTCTGTTCAAAACAATCTCGACGGGTATTATTCCGAATGGCTTGAAATATCTACCGAATTGGAAAACTCTTCAGAATAATGAAAATAAAAAAACATCATAATTATATTAAACTGATTTTACGTTACATTACTACAAATTATAAAAAAAATTTTAAAATTACTATTGATAAAATTAGTAAATAATGGTATAATTTATTTGGTTTTGGAAAACCTTTTAACGTAAGTAAAAATTATTTAACGGAGGGTTATTATGGGTAAATATTCGGGAACACAGACAGAAAAGAATCTGCACGAGGCTTTTTCAGGTGAATCGCAAGCAAGAAATAAGTATACTTATTTTGCATCTGTAGCCAAAAAAGAAGGTTATGAGCAGATTGCGGCGTTATTTTTAAAAACCGCGGAAAATGAAAAAGAACATGCTAAGTTGTGGTTCAAAGAACTTGACGGAATTTCGAATACAACCGAAAATCTTAAAGCCGCGGCTGCGGGCGAAAACTACGAATGGACTGATATGTATGCGGGATTTGCGGAAACCGCCGAAAAAGAAGGGTTCCCCGAACTTGCCGCAAAATTCAGACTTGTAGCGGCAATAGAAAAGAGTCATGAAGAACGCTATCGCGCTTTGCTCAAAAACGTGGAAAATGCGGAAGTATTTGCGAAGAGTGAAGTTAAAATCTGGGAATGCAGAAATTGCGGACATCTCGTTGTCGGTACAAAAGCGCCTGAAATCTGCCCCACCTGCAATCATCCGCAAAGTTTCTTCGAACTGCATTGCGAAAATTATTGATTTTAAAAAAGTTTTTATATTAAACCAAAAAATTTATTCGGTTTGTAAATTTCTTAAAATCAATAAAGCAGTATAATTAAAAAAACCCACGCCCGGTAGGATTTCCTACCGGGCGTAAAATTTTCTTCTGTTTTATAAAATTTTATAAATCAACCCCAGATTTAACAATTTGCAGTTATGTAATTTTATTTTAATCTTTGACTTCTGCGTCTTCGGACTTATCTTCTTTATTGTTTTTATTATTTTTAGAATTTTTATACGATACAAGTTCGAGAATAGCAAAAACCGCCACTGTAATAACCTTTGCTATACTAACCAGATTATCCGCTATATCGTAAAAATCATATGCACTTGAACCGTAATATCCGCTAAATAAACCTCCGATATAGTTAAACAACATCAAAAACAGTTCGATAGCCAAAAATATAAGAACTACTATCAACGAGCGCTTAGCAGTAGCTTTGATGTCTTCATCGTCTGCTTTTAAAAAACACAGTCCGCCGACAATGGCATATGCGACATATCCGGCAATAACACTTGCCCATATCCCCAAATTAAACAACATTTTTTTAAACTTTTCCATAAAATTCCTCCTTAGTTTTAAATATATTTTATTAAGCACAATAATGTGCCGATTTTATAATTTTTTACCTGCCTTAGCCGCAAGAATAAACAACGGATTTAAAATCCATATAGCAAAAACTGCAAGCGAATGTTTCAATTTCAGGCTGTTTTTACTAAAAAATATATATTTCTTATTTGTGAGCAGACTTTTCCTGACGGATTTATATTTATCCTTAAACTTACCGCTACCTGCGATTGCTCTTAATAAATATATCTGAGACTTAATTTTTCTGTCTTTCAAAAGCCCTTCGAGGACTTTGTCTTCCACTTTGAAATTTTTTTCAATTTCTTCCAAGACTTTCAGTCGGTCAAACTGTTTTTTCCCGAATCCGCTGTTTACGCACGAGCCTTCCCTCATATAGTAATGGTAACATTGTTTATTGCAAAACGCTATTTTTTTGCAACTTTCAAACACGTAAAAACAGAACAAAAAGTCTTCCCCGTATGATAAATTTTCATTAAACTTTATTTTTTTTACAATTTCGCACCTGAAAAGTTTATCACATGCACTTATAGCAAAAACCTTTTCTTCTGCCAACAGTCTTAATGCCTCGTAATTTTCGTAAACTTCAGTCTCGCAACAACAACTATTTACGCTAACAGATTTTCCATCGTCTTTTATCATTCCGCAACATGAAATATCTGCATTATTTTTGGCTATTAGATTATATAAAAATTCATACATATCGGAGTCAATATAATCATCCCCGTCAACAAATCCTATATATTTTCCCGTCGCATTCTCAATTCCCACGTTACGGGCAGATGATACTCCTCCGTTTTTCTTCCTTAATACTTTTACTCTTTCGTCCCGCTTTGCAATTTCTTCCGCTAATTCTCCCGAGCCGTCCGTTGAACCGTCATCAACTAATATAACTTCAATATTTTTATACGTCTGACAAAGTATACTTGCAACACACCTTTCAAGATAATCCTTTACATTGTATACCGGAACTATTATGCTTATAACAGGCAGATTGTCATTCATTTCACACCTTGAAAAAACTGTAAACATATTGCGGGCTGTTTGTGCCTATCAGAAAGTATACGACAAAACAGATATTCAGACCGAAAAAATAAATTTGTTTTATGCGAATATTCTGTATATTTTTACCCACGGTTTCAAACATGATTATTAGGAACGGCATAAAGAACCATGCGACCCTGTCGATGTATCTTAGTGATGCCGATAACGCGTAAAGCAAAAAATACGTAAGCGAAAAAATTGCAACGATTTTATCAATAGAATTGAATTTTCCCTTTTCGTAAAATTTCTTTTTGCCGTAAATAATATACAAAGAAAAAGTTACAATAATAAGCCATACTATAACTATAAATCCTACATCCTGTCCTTGCCCTATAAAGTTAAGATATGATTTATATTTCGGGAATACACTGGAAATTATATATGCTATTTCTTTATAGAAAAGAGCGCAGACAAGAAGTATCAAAGGAACAAATCTTATAATATTATCTTTGTCTTTGAGAAAATAACAAAAATAAACTAGCAGAAATATAATAGAAGTCAGGTGCATAGTTATTGCCGCAAGAAACAATGCAACAGATGCGGCATAATTTTTATTTTTAAGATATGTCCAACTGTTCGCTATAATCATAACCGCAAACATCTGTCTTGCGCCGTTAAGTGCAAATAAAAACATACCCGTTCCCATAAAGAGAAATACTGCGGTAAAAGGGTCCCCTGTATTATCACGAATAAACTTAGCCATTCCGAAACAGTATAAAAAGGATGTAAGTATTTGGAACATCAAATAATTACCGCCTATGAGAGAGACAAGTTTCATAAGCAGAACATAGCCAATTTCTATTCCTTCATAATAGAATCCGCTAAATAAATCTCCAAAACTTTTTTCAGATATAATATCAAATTTATTTTTATAAGCATTTGTATCAATCCCTACACTGACAGCCCTTAATCCCATTATAAGAGCAAGAGTTAAAAAAGAAAGCGTCAAAAAAATTGTCTTTTTGGTATTAAAAGACGCTTTTATATTTGTAAGAAAAATTATAAAACCGTATACTATTATAAGTTCTACCGCTATAATATAGACCATCTTAATTCACCAGTAGTTTATCCGCCGTAAGCAGTTAATGATTGAAAGCCTTTTATGCCTTTTTTCATCAATTTATATGCTTTAAAAAATTTTACACCGAATTTCTTTCTATTCTTTAATAATAACAAAAAACAAAGAAATTTAGCATGTTTTTTGCTTAATGACGCCATAAGAGCGCCTTTATCGTAAAAATACTTTTCCGTAAATCCGTTAAACCAAGTTGACTTTTCCTGTTCCACGTCGGCAATACATACAGGATAAGTGTATAGTTTGAGCCCTTTTTTAATACAATCCTGAATAAAAATCGTATCTTCTCCGCAAGAATAAGTTGTTCCGCCACCGAAAAGAAGTGAAAAATGCATATTTTCTCTTAAAATGCTGGCTCTTTTGACAGCAAGGCGAGGCATAGCATAATTTAAAGAATTATACCAACGCAGTCTTTTTACTTTCCGGTTTATTCTGCCCGCCCTGGATCCTATGGTATTAATATTAAATATAAATCCGTCCGCTTCGGGATACTTTTCAAAAGCCTCTTTTATTATAGTATCGTAATCTTCATAATAAACAACGTCTTCATCAGCGAAAAGTAATATATCACTGCTTGCGCGCATCAAAGCGTTATTTCTGTTAAGACCTACCCCCCTTTCGCAGAAAGAGAGCCATTTTACAGTATGTCCGTTATACTCGAAATTGCTTACAGCGTTTTCGTCGCATTGGTTGCCGACTATAACATCGGTTTTTATATTCATCTTATCAAGCAACGAATAATCTTTCTGATTCATGGCTGCGACAAGAACCTGTATTTCCATATATTTTTGAACCCTTCTTTAATATAATTATTATTTATCCGATTTTATTGCGGAAAATATTAAAATTTATACTACCGCTTTATTTTCTTTACATAAAACAACTTTTTGTAAACGCCGAAAAACATGTTCCGCAAAGTCAGAAAAAAAGCGCTGACGGGATTTTTCTTTTCTCCTTCCTTAAACAGCAGGTAGTGATACTTAATAAGACTTGATTTTTTCTGTCCGCTTATAGAGCCCGAACGTCTTCTGTAATAAGCAAGGCTCTCTTTAAGAGTATAACAGGGCGCAAATCTCACAACTTTGAGCCATATAGCATAGTCGTTATTTTTTTTGAGATTTTCTATCTGAATAAGCCCCGTAACCTTTGAATCGTACATTACGGTAAGACAGCCCACATAACAGTAATCAAACATTTTCCGCTTTGTTATTTTGGCAGGCGCTGAATTAAGTTTAAAAAGCGGTTTTCCTTCTTCATCAATCTCTTCGTAATATGTGCATGTGAACGAATAGCCATTCGTGCACATAAAATCAAGTTGTTTTTCTAACTTATCGGGTTTCCAGAGGTCATCGCTGTCAAGAAAAGCGATATATCTTCCCTTTGCCTCACGTATAGCAAGATTCCTGCCGTAAGCAGCACCTTTGCGTTCGGAATTTTTAATATATCTTATACGTCTGTCGGACAAATATTCAGACACAATCTCGTCAGTGTTGTCGGTGGAGCAATCGTCAACTATAAGCATCTCCCAGTTTGTATAAGTCTGACTTAAAACGCTTTCGATAGTTTCTTTTAAATATTTACCCGTATTAAACGAAGGAGTTATAATAGAAACCAGATCTTTCATGATTTTTCCCTAAATTTTTTTTGTCTTCTGACAATCTCTTCCATTTTCAGTATGCTGATAACTTTACAAATGAACCCTGATTTATTTAATTTATAAATTACTTTTCTGAACGGATAAAGTATTTTTATAAGAACCCTGATTTTGGGTTTATAAATAATATTGAGTTTACAATATGCTTTTCTGAACCCGAAATATTTTTCCAGATAATCCTGAAAAGCAGTTTCATGAAAAATACTTCTTTCACCGTCGCAAATATAGAAATTGCCATTTTTCAGACGCTCTTCTTCATCAGAAACAATTTTATAAACGATAGCCGCGTTAATACCGAATTTTTCGTATTCAGGAATTGTTTTTAAAACATTAAAATTTAAATAAGAACTATGTTTTTCTAAATACGCATATCCGCACATTTCGCCGGTTTCCTTATAAAAAGCCCCGTATACTTTTACTTTTCCCTTATTCCATCCGGCAACAGATGAGTATACCTCTTTTATGTCTGTAACCGGTCTATATTTTTCAGGATAAGCCGAATATGCTTTAACTAATATTTTGTAAATATCTTCTTTATACTTTTCAAAATCGTCTATGTTTATTACATCAAAAAAACGGAGCCCTTTATTGATTTCATATCTCCTTTTTGCTTTCAATAATGAGATATCAAAGGGCTTATCAAGAATACAATACCACCATTCCGTTTGCGTTTTACAATCGAAATCATAGGTATATCTGGCAAAATAAATACTTTTATCGGAATTTTGGTCATATCTTTTTATATCAAGTTCAGAAAGATTTGCATTTTCATGCGGCGCACAGTCCGGCAATAAAGCATGATTGTAGTATCTCCACCCAGTATTCATTTCACACTCCTCAGAAGTTCACGGGCCTGTAAAATTTTACTGTCGTATTCTTCCTGTGTTATCTTACCGTTTTTTAAAAGATAATCACCTAAATCCTCTGCGGTTTCCATACCTTCGGCGGAAATATCCTTACGGGCAAACACTTTGAAAACCGTTTTAAAAAGTATCTTTATATCTCCCCATAAAGTTATATGCTTTATATATTCAAGGTCGTATTCAAACTTTTTTTCCCAACTTATATTATTCCTGCCGCTTACCTGAGCAAGTCCCGTAAGACCTTGTCTTACCGAATGACGTTTCATCTGATTTTCGTCCATAAAGACCATATCTTTTACAAGTTGCGGTCTTGGTCCGACGAAAGACATATTGCCCACAAAAATATTTATAAGTTCCAAAAGTTCGTCAAGCGAAGTGCTACGCAGAAACTTTCCGTATTTCGTAAGTCTTTTATCATCAGATAAAATCTCGCCTTTTTCGTCTTTTGCATCTGTCATGGTGCGGAATTTTATAAGCCTGAAAATTTTCCCGTTCTTGCCCGGTCGGTACTGTGTGAAAAAAGGTTTGCCGTTGAACGCAAATGCCCCCGCAACCGTTAAAACAATTAAAATCGGAGAAAGCGCCGCCAAAGCGATTACACTGAAAATAATGTCGTATAATCTTTTGAAAAAATTTTTATAAAAAAGCGAGGATATTAAAATAAGAAGCGCCGCGCCGAGAATGACCGAAACAAGAATTCCCCACCACTCGCTGAAAAAATAAAGAAAAAAATCTCTCATGCTAAACTAAAAACAACTTTTAATGATTTCTATAACTCTGTTCTGGTCTTCTTCGCTCATTTTTATATCAGACGGCAAGCAAAGACCTCTCCTGAAAATATCTTCATCAACAGGCATTTCTTCCGTCGTAATAAAATCGTTATATTTAAAAAGCGGCTGCAAGTGCATGGGCTTCCAAATGGGGCGCGATTCGATATTATTCTTTTCAAGTTTTCTGTAAATTTCTTCGGGGGTTATCCTGACGCCGCAATCAAGGGTTATACATGAAAGCCAGAAGTTAGGTTCCGAACAATCAAGATAAGGATTCATTTTTAAAGGGTATCCCTTAAAAGCGCGCTTATAATTTTCGTATATGGATTTTTTAAGCGATTTATGTTCTTCGATATGCCTTAACTGCCCTCTTCCAATACCTGCAACGATATTAGACATCCGGAAATTATACCCCGTTTCCGAATGTTCGTACCAAATTGCTTTATCGCGAGCCTGCGTCGAAAGAAAGCGCGCTTTGGCTATGCCTTTAACGTCGTCGGAAAGGAGCATACCGCCGCCCGAACTCGTGATTATTTTATTTCCGTTAAAACTCACCGCGGCATAATCGCCGAAAGAACCTGTCTGTTTTCCTTTATACTTAGCGGAAAGGCTTTCCGCGGCATCCTCTACCAAAACCGCGCCGTGATTAGCGCAAACAGTTTTTATTTCGTCAAGTTTTGCAGGAGAACCGTAAAGATGAACAAGTCCTACGCATTTGCAGTCGGGATATTTTTCAAAGGCTTTTTCGAGCGCTTGGGGCGACATATTCCACGAGTCTTTTTCGCTGTCGACAAAAACCTGCTTCCCGCCGATATATGATACCGGATTGACTGTTGCGGCAAAGGTCATATCAGAACAAATCACCGTATCCCCGGGTTTTACACCCGCGAGTTTGTATGCGAGAAAAAGAGCCGATGTTCCGCTTACGCACGCCGAAGCGTCTTTAACGCCAACGTATTCGGCCATTTCTTTTTCAAACTTGTCGACGTTTTCTCCGAGCGGGGCTATCCAGTTTGTTTCAAAGGCCCGATTTATATATTTCTTTTCTTCCCCGTGCATTGTAGGAGAAGAAAGATATATTCTTTTGTCTTTATGTTGATCCATTTCATCGCCTGTCTTTATTTTTCGGTTAGTATATTTAAAAATATTATGCTCGATTTACGCTTTTTTATTTAACGTTCTTTTATATAAAAAATTAAAAGACCTGAAACATTTTTAATATTAATTATATTATCAGTATAACACACAGAGAATAAATTTTCAACAACTGACCGAAAACTTATGTTCTGTCTTTTAAAAAAGTCTGATTGTTTTTCAGAGTAAATTTCCGGTAAATTCGGGAAACATTGAAAATATATAATTTATGCGCAAAAATTACATTAAAGATTTTATCTTTTATATAATATCTTTTGCTGAAAATCCCGCCTGTAAAGCGGGATTTTCAGCAACATGAAACTCTTTTTTGAGTTTTGAGAAATCTTAAATTATCCGCATAAAACTTTTCGCAACAAAATTTACGATTTTTTAAAATGCTTGAAATTGATTCCGTTAAAAAAAGTACTTATCAATACTTATTTCTTTTTGTATAACGAGTGTGCAGGATTTCATGCGCTTTATGACTGCCGGGTTCACCGAAGAACTCTTTATAAAGTTTCAGAATAGCGGGATTTTCGTGACTTTTTCTTAAAGTCATGTTTTTGTCTTCATCATAAAGAGCCTTTGCACGCAGTGCTTTATAGTCTACGTTACGGCGGGTATAAGAGTCCACAATAGGTTGACCGCCGCCGTTTATACAGCCGCCCGGGCAGCACATTATTTCAACAAACTGATAGTCTGCTTCGCCTTTCTTTATTTTTTCGCAAATTACTTTTGCGTTGGAAAGACCGCTTGCAACAGCGACTTTAACGTTCATATCGCCGACTTTGAAAGAGGCTTCTTTGATTCCTTCCATGCCGCGGACTTCGGTAAAGTCGAGTTTACCCAAACGTTCGCCTGTGATTTTTTCAACGGCAGTTCTTAAAGCCTCTTCCATAACTCCGCCGGTCGCGCCGAAAATTACGCCCGCACCGCTGAATTCTCCGAGCGGATTTTCAAACTCTCCGTCTTTAAGGTCGGGAAGCATTATTCCCTTTTGTTTTAAAAGTCTTGCGAGTTCACGCGTTGTAAGCGACGCGTCTATATCGGGATAGCCCGAAGCGTTCTGATAATCCCTTGTCTTTTCGAATTTTTTTGCAACGCAAGGCATAATGGATACCACATAAATATCTTTGGGGTCGATACCCATTTTCTCTGCGTAATAAGTCTTGATTGTAGCGCCGAACATCTGCTGCGGAGATTTGCATGACGATACGTTTTCCATAAGTTCGGGATAATAAAACTCCATAAACCTTATCCAACCGGGTGAACAACTTGTGATAAGCGGAAGTTTACCCTTATTCTTAATACGTTCTATAAGTTCGTTGCTCTCTTCCATAATAGTGAGGTCGGCGGCAAAATTGACGTCGAACACATGGTCAAATCCGAGCATTTTAAGCGCGGTTATCATCTTACCTTCAACGTTGGTACCGATAGGAAGCCCGAACTCTTCACCGAGTCCCGCTCTGACAGATGGAGCCGCGCCTACAATAACAACCTTTTCGGGGTCGTTAAGCGCCGCTTTTACCTGTTCGATTTCACTCTTTTCGGTAAGCGCGCCCGTCGGGCAAACGTTTATACACTGACCGCAGGCAACGCAAGGCGATTCGCTCATTCCCTCGTCAAAAGCACAGCCGATATACGTTTTAAATCCTCTTTCATTAGGTCCTATGACGGCAACCGACTGTAACTTACTGCATACAGCCACGCACCTTCTGCAAAGAATACACTTACTGTTATCCCTTACCAGATAATTTGTGGTCGTATCGGGCGCGTCGAGCTTACTTGCCGCGCCGCGGAAACGGTATGAATCGCAATCGTATTCGCTGCTGAGTTTCTGCAATTCGCATTTCAGATTCCTCTCGCAGGACAAACAGTCCTTTTTATGGTCGGAAAGCAAAAGTTCAAGCGTGGTTTTTCTCGAACGGTAGACCTTTTCGGAATCGGTAGTTACCTCCATGCCCTCGCTTACGGGGTAAACGCACGCGGCGACCATACTCCTCGCACCCTTCACCTCGACAACGCATATACGGCAAGCGCCTATTTCGTTTATTTGTTTCATATAGCAAAGCGTAGGTATATTTATTCCTATGCTTTTAGCCGCTTCAAGGATTGTCGTCCCCGCGGGAACGGTTACGTCTATCCCGTTTATTTTAAGATTTACGGTTTTAATCTCGCTCATATATTTTCTCCTTTATTAACCTCTGGAAATAGCGCCGAATCTGCAACTTTCGATACATGCGCCGCACTTGACGCACTTTGAGGTATCTATGGCAAATGAAGGAAGTTTATGTCCTTCGGCAACATAGTCGGTCTTGGCAATAGCGCCGACAGGGCACTTCCTCGCGCACATACCGCATCCTATGCATTTGTCTTTATCGATTTTGTAACTGATGAGTTTTTTACATACACCGGCAGGACATCTCTTTTCCTTAACGTGCGCTTCGTATTCGTCCCTGAAATATCTTAACGTTGACAAAACGGGATTTGGCGCAGTCTGTCCGAGACCGCAGAGAGAATTTTCCTTTATGTAATAGCAGAGTTTTTCCATATCGTCGAGTGTCTGCATTGTAGCAGTACCCTCGGTAACCTTTGTGAGCATTTCGAGTAGACGCCTGGTGCCGAGTCTGCACGCCGTACATTTGCCGCATGATTCGTCGACGGTAAATTCTAAGAAGAACTTTGCTATATCGACCATACAGTTGTCTTCGTCCATGACAATAAGTCCGCCCGAACCCATCATAGACCCTATCGCGATAAGCGAATCGTAATCAATGGGCGTATCGATAAGGGACGCGGGTATACAACCGCCCGAGGGGCCGCCCGTCTGAGCCGCCTTGAATTTCTTGCCGTTCGGGATTCCGCCGCCTATATCCTCTATTACCTGACGCAGAGGCGTTCCCATTGGTATCTCCACAAGTCCGGTATTGTTTATTTTTCCGCCCAAAGCGAAAACTTTGGTACCCTTGCTCTTTTCGGTTCCCATGGACGCAAACCATTCGGCGCCTCTTAATATTATCTGACATATATTAGCATATGTTTCAACGTTGTTTAAGAGAGTGGGTTTGCCGAAAAGTCCTTTGATTGCAGGGAACGGAGGACGGGGTCTCGGTTCGCCGCGATGACCCTCTATACTGGTCATAAGCGCGGTCTCTTCACCGCAGACGACTGCGCCCGCGCCGAGACGGATTTCTATATCGAATGAAAAGCCCGTTCCGAGTATGTTTTTACCGAGCAGTCCGTATTCTCTCGCCTGTCTGATTGCTACCTGCAACCTGTGAACGGCTATCGGGTATTCCGCTCTGACATAAATATAACCCTGATCAGACCCCACGGCAAAGCCTGCTATCATCATGGCTTCGAGAACGGCATGCGGATCGCCTTCAAGCACCGACCTGTCCATGAACGCGCCGGGGTCGCCCTCGTCCGCGTTACAGCATACGTATTTGACGTCACCGACAGCGTCGTGCGTGAACTGCCATTTTCTCCCCGTCGGGAATCCCGCGCCGCCTCTGCCGCGAAGACCTGATTTAAGCACGGTGTCTATAACTTCCTGCTGAGTCATTCCCGTAAGAACTTTTATAAGCGCCTGATAACCGTCGAACGCAATATATTCGTCGATGTTTTCGGGATTGATTACGCCGCAGTTTCTGAGCGCGACACGCGTCTGTTTTTTATAGAAATTGGAATCCCACAGCGCGACAACCGGCTGAGTTTCTCCTATATCGGTATGAAGAAGACGCTTTACTACCTTTCCGCCTATAAGATGCTCTTCTACTATTTCTCTTACGTCCTCAACTTTTACTTTTGAATAAAATGCGTCTTCTGGATAGACTATGACGATGGGACCTACCGCGCAAAGACCGAAACAACCGGTCATCACCGTCAAAACGTCGTTTTCCAGACCTTTTTCTTTAATAATATTATTAAATTCGTTGTAAATTTTAGTGCTGTTATTGGAATGGCAACCAGTGCCCCCGCAAATAAGGACCTGCCTTTTATATGGTCCCACTTTACCTTCTGCGCCTTTTTTGCGCATATTTATACGAGCCTGCATGCTCTCTCTTATCGCCATTATATCGGCTATACTTTTCATAAAACCCTCCGTTAGCTGTGAAATCATAAATGCACCCTGATTTTTCGGCGCCGCGATTCGTTTTCCCGATCAAATGTGAATTATTGGTATTTAGCGAGAATTCCCTTTACTTCCTGGGGAGTGATTCTTCCGTAGACGTCATCGTTTACGGTAAGAACGGGCGCTAATCCGCAACAGCCTATACACCTTGTCGCATCGATGGAAAATTTTGCGTCGGGAGTAATTTCACCGGCTTTTACGCCGAGCGCTTTTTCCCCTTCTTTAAGCAATTCGCCCGAACCCTTGACATAACAGGCGGTACCGAGGCAAACGGATACTTTATATTTACCCTTCGGTATAATGGTGAATTGCGAATAAAATGAAACTACCCCGTAAACTTCCGACAAGGATACTCCGAGTTCTTCCGCCACCATTATCTGAACTTCCTTGGGAAGATACCCGTAAATTTCCTGAGCCGCCTGTAATGCCGGCATCAATCCGCCGTTCACGTTTTTGAACTCGGCGAGTTTTTCTTTTAACTTAATTTCCTGTTCACGCGTCCCGGAAAACGGTACGCCCGATGTCTTTGCCATAGTTTACCTTACTTCCTCCGATTATTGTAAATTATTTATTGTAAATTATATATCCGAAAATTAGTTTATAATTTGTTTAACTGACAGACAGATAAAAGAACAAGCCTTTTATCCGCGCATATGCTTTATCCGTGCATAAAATATATTTTATCACAAATCTCGCCTTTATACAACGTTTTTTAGCACCTTTAATTCATTTTTGAAAATATATGTTTTATATATAGTTAATACTCTGTTGATAATAGATTCCCGGCTATGCGATGTATCTTATCTACTAAATGTAAAAATATAATATTGCAGTATCTTTTTTTAAATTCGGACTAACTTTTCGGGATAACTTTACGCTGCTTTAATATTTTCAACGAGCAAGAATTTAAAAGTAATAAAAAGTACTTTTCCGTTATAATTTAAAAAACAGTATTATACAGAAATCTGATTTGCTTATTAATCAGCCAATTTTATCCGGCGTCTTCAAAAAAAGGCAAAACCGCCTGCCTGAAAAGC
>CALWBJ010000019.1 GCA_944376035.1 uncultured Clostridia bacterium
GTAAACAAAAAACAGATTCAGAAATCAATTGCGTTTAATATACGAAAATTCCGAGAAAACGCGCCCCGAAAGATTAAATCTTTCGGGGCGCGTATAAATTTTATTACTTATTACTATAATTTAAATCTGCAAAATTCCATAAACAATCTGAATTAATTATATAAAATGCGCTGTCAAAAGTTATATCATTAAAAGAAAAAATATTTAAAATTTTTCTTAAACAACTTTTTTAAATTAAAGAATAGGGAATCCCGCGTCCTCATGCGCCGCTTTCATTTCATCGCACATTTTTACTATTTCATCGGTGGACAGGGTTGCCGCCGTCAGCGGGTCGAGAAGAGCGGCGTGGTACAAATCTTCGGTTTTGCCGCTTACCGCCGCCTCTATGGTAAGCAGTTGCATATTTATATTAGTCATATTTAGAGCGGCAAGGTGAGGGGGAAGTTTTCCTATATAAGTCGGGTGTATGCCGTCGGCGTCGGCAAAACACGGAACTTCTACGCACGCCTCCTTCGGCAGATTTTCTATAACTCCGTTGTTGATTACATTGCCGCCGAACTTGAAGAGTTTATCTGTCGATATCGCGTTAATTATGCTTGCTCCGTATTCTCTGGATAAAACGTGCTCGACTTTTCCGCCGTTTAAAAGTTCTTCTTTCTGTTTTTCCCAGCCTTCTATCTGAATGACGCATCTTCTCGGATATTCGTCAAGCGGAATGTTGAATTTTTCGATAAGGTCGGGACGATTAGGTTTAATATAATACGGGTTATATTCGGCATTATGCTCTGAACTTTCCGTACAGTAGTAACCGAATTTATCAATATAGTCAAGACGCACCATATCCGCGTGTTTGACGGACATGTTTTTTTCTTTTGCTTTCTTTCTGATAAGCGGATAAAGGTCAATGTTATTCTTATCTTTAATTTCAAGAAGCCAAGCCATATGGTTTATTCCCGCAATAAGACTTGAACCCACTTCCAAGTCTTTTAAATCGCAGGCGCTTAAAAGCGCCTCCACGCACACCTGCACGCTGTGGCAAAGCCCGATAGTTTTTATAGGGGTGTACCTGTTCATGTACCCCGTAAGTATAGCCATAGGGTTGGTGTAGTTTAAAAAGAGCGCGTTCGGGCAGACTGCGGACATATCGTCTGCGAATTCTTTAAGCACTTTTATAGTCCTTAAACCTCTGAAAATTCCGCCTATTCCGAGAGTGTCGCCTATGGTCTGGCGAAGTCCGTATTTTTTGGGGATTTCAAAATCAATTACCGTACAGGGCTTATAAAAACCTACCTGTATAGCGTTTATCACGAAATCGGCGTTTTTAAGAGCGGATTTTCGGTTTTCCGTCCCGAGATATGTTTTTATTATTGCTTTTCCGTTATTGTAGTTTTTGTTAAGACAGTCAACAACTATAAAAGATTCTTTAAGACGGTCTGAGTTTATATCATAAAGTGCTATTTCACATTGACTTATTGAGGGAGTAAGAAGTATATCTCCGATTACGTTTTTTACAAAAACTGTGCTTCCTGCGCCCATAAAGGTTATTTTCATGATTTATCTCCGTTTTTTGTTGTTTTATTTATTAAATTATATTATAAGGATTATTATATTGCTATTGCATAATGTATCCGACGCATGTTATAATGTAACTAATAAATAATAGAAATATAAAAGACAGTAAAATACGTAAGGGGAGAGAGTGTGAATAACTTTTTTATCGAGAACGGACTTTCTTATAAAGATATTGTGCCGGTAATTGTCGGAAGTGAGGATTGTGAACCTAACCATTCATACGGTCCTGCGCAGAGGGGGTATTATCTTATACATTATTGCGTTAAAGGAGAGGGGAGTTTTGAGACCGCGAGAGGAAAATATTCTGTCAGGGCAGGAAATTTTTTTCTTATAAAACCAAATGAAACCACTTTTTACCGTGCCGACGGGGAAAATCCGTGGAGTTATGTCTGGATAGGCTTTAACGGTGATAAAGCAAAACGTTTCGGTAATTGCCGGGATGTGTGTTCATATAGCGAAGATACTTTTAAAAAAATTGCAGAAGCGGTTAATGAAGGTATCAAAAACAGCGAGATTTATATATCGCTGATATTCGAATTGATTTATAATATTTTTTTTACGGCAAGAAGAAGTCCTGACACTCTGTTACAGGTTAAAAATTATATAGATATAAATTTCGTCGATGACCTTACCGTGGAAAAAATCTCCGAGTATGCGGGTTACGACAGGCGGTATCTGTCCCGCGCTTTTAAAAAAAGGTACGGTTTTTCAATAAAGGAATACATTATAAAAGTACGGCTGAGTCATGCGGCGAAACTTATTGAAAGCGGAGCGGCGGTTGTTGACGCCGCTATAAAGTCAGGTTATACCGACCAGTTCAATTTTTCCAAAATGTTCAAAAAGTTTTACGGGGTTTCGCCTTCTTTTTATAATAAATGCCGAACGGGAGAAAATGATAAGCGGCCGCAATAAATGCGGCCGCAAGTGTGTTTATTGAAATTAAGTAATGTTGTAATTTATTTTATTTATTACCTCGAATTTAATTAAATTCAGCGATATAAGAAGATGTCCGACAAAAAATTTTAATTCAAGCCTTTCTTTCAGAGTTTTTTATTCGTTTTTAAGACCGTAGAGTTTTACGCGCATACGGGGAAGCGCCGTTTCCGAAGTACCGAGCGGTTTATAGGCGTTTCTGTAATCGTGTTTATCGCAGAATCCTTTAAGTTCTGTCTGTAATCGTGCAATATTCTTTTCTTCAAGCGTTGTGAGTGCCGCGACGTACTGTTTTGCCGATAGCCCCGCATGTCGGGCATATTTTAAAAGACTTGCATAATGCGAAAGGCAAAAGCCTTTTGTCGAAGAAAGAACTCCTGCAAAATTCTTTTCACGGCTGAACATTGCTGCAATGGTTTTGTAGTATTTTTCCATGCTTTCTTCTGTTAAATCGCAGATTATGCAGGTTTTTCCCGCTTTTTCGATTTGTTCCGCCTGTTTTATTGCGCCTTTTACAGAGTTTTCTTTTCCTACTATTTTGCTTAACGCCGCCACGCGCGTTGAAATCTGTAATGCTACGCTCAGTTTGTTCTGCCTTTTATAAAGCATATCGAAATGGCGGGCGCAAAAGCCGAGTTTATTTACTTTCGCGCGCGTCGAATCCTCCATGACGGCGTCGTTTAAAAACTCGTGCAGAAATTGCTCTTCCACAATCCTTTTGATTTCGCAGAGCGGACATTCACAGTCAACTTTGAATTTTTCGTATATCAAACCTGTATCTATATGGTATGCCATGGTTTTATTTTAGCAGAAACAGAAAAGAATTTCAACATAATTATTGAAAATAACCGCACGTTGTGATATAATATTTAAAAATTCACTGAATATTTTAAGAATTATTTAATAAAATCACTGAGTTTTTTAAGAGAAAGAATTTTAACTGATGTACCGTATTTTTGAATATCGGCGCAGTTACTCTTATCGGGAGGAACATAATTGATAAACAAAACGACAGATTTGTACGAATATTTCGGGCTTGAAAGGCCTGAAAAAGCGGCGGGATATCTTCAATCATATATTCATTATCAGTCTGAGGAATACTGTGTGGGGAGAAAACGCCCTGCGATGATAGTAATTGCAGGCGGCGGATACGCATATGTTTCGGACAGGGAAAAAGAGCCGGTGGCGTTATATTACTTTTCAAAAGGGTATAATGTTTTTACGCTCGATTATTCGGTTTCTCCCGTTAATTATCCTTTCCAACTTACCGAAGCATGCATGGCTGTGGCTTATGTGAGAGAAAACGCGCAGTCGATGGGAATAAATCCAGACGAGGTTGCCGCGATTGGTTTTTCGGCGGGAGGACATCTTGCGGGAATGCTCGCTACAATAAGTTTTGATAGAGAAACTACATCAATTAAAGCAAATGACGATAATTGCGTTTCTTTTAAAGATACGACGGTTGAAAGGCAGGTCTCTGACCCCGATGTAGTTTGTATGCTGAAAGAGAAATTCAATTTATGTCGTCCCGATGCAGTTATATTATCATATCCCGTAGTGTCTTTTGCCCATGACGGTGTGTCTGAAAGCATTTCAAGACTGACGGGGGGAAACGGAGCGCTTTCCGACAAACTTTCCTTACAGAAAAGAGTAACCGAAAAGTCTTCACCTGCATTTATATGGTGTACCGCTGACGACGCGTGTGTGCCCGCAAATAACAGTATGATACTAGCAAAGGCTTATGCGGAAAAGAAAGTGCCTTACGAACTGCATATCTTTCCAAGCGGCCCGCACGGACTGAGTATTTGCAGCGAAGAAACCGCGCCTGAGGGCAGAAACGATTACTTAAATCCTGCTGTCGGACGCTGGACGGAATTATCTTTTAACTGGCTGAAAAACCTGGGTTTTGGAATCAAGACCGAACACTGATAGTTTTTTAATAAAAATCGCGTAATTACAGATTTTTGTTAAAAATCATACTATTATTATAAAAACTTGTATTGGAAAAACTTTTTAAAGTGATTAAAAAACTGCTGAATTGCGGTAATATGTTTTAGTTAGATTAAAGTTAGAG
>CALWBJ010000020.1 GCA_944376035.1 uncultured Clostridia bacterium
TGCGGTAAATTTAAATGAGAAAAATTTTGACAGGGAACTGTATGCAAGGTCTTACATTGCGGTAACTTCGGACGGAACCGAAAGTTATGCTTATACAGAGCAGACCGTAATAAAGAATATGTCCGACGTAGCAGTTGCGGCTCTTACCGACGACGGCGTACAATATGAGGCAGACGAAAAAGAAATACTTAAAAACTTTACCTTGGCAGGTAAGACGGCGTCCGTAAGCGGTTGGAGCGTGGTAGTAAACAGCAGAATAACAAGAGAATACGACGCGGAGGAAGACGCTTTAAAACTTACATTAAACACTTCCGACGAGTTGACAGACGGTGCGATAGTCAGCCAGTATAATGCCGCTTCCGTAAGCGACGGATTTTTAAGGGCGGCGCTGGCAAACGGAAATAAATACTTTAAGTTCTCTTACAAAGTAAACGACGCGTTTATGACTTTTGCCAAATTCGCCATTTACAACAGGAAAGACGGCGGAAACAGCGGCGAAGAGGGAGCATACGACAGATATACCGTGGAAAGTGCCGACGAATGGCATACTTACGTTATGGATATAGAAAAATTCCTTGCGCTTCCGGATACTGATAATGTGTTCACCATAAGCATCAACGGCAATGCAAGTTCGATACTTATAAAGGACTTCGCATATGCTACGGAGGAAGATTACAACAACTTTATTCCTAAGGAAGATACCGACAACATATTCAATCAGGAAAACTCTGCTTTGTGGCAGGTAGCAAACAGCGGCGTCAGGCAGGTTGGATACGACTCATCGGAAAAGGCTCTTTTTGTTCATTCATTGACAACGGTAGGGGATACGACTGCAAAAGACGCCGTGGTTTATATGGACGTATCTTCAATAAGGGCAAAATACCAAGCAGGCGCAGCGGCTTTGAGTTTCTATGTGAAAGCAGGCAGTTATAATCAATCTGCTATACATCCCACGTTAGGTTGCGGAATAAGGGTATACGGCAAAGTAAAAGATGGACTTGACGGTGTCCAGATTATGGAAGGAAATGACGGAATATACGTTGAAGGCGACATGAAGTTCACCGAAACAGACGTGTATCAGCAGTACGTAATAGACCTTGCGGCATTCTTCGCAATGGGAGACGATATCAATTATCTGGGCATAGTGGTTCATAACGCAAACGGTTCTTATATGTACTTCAAAGACGCAACGTATATGAATGCGGAAGAACTGAACGCTTATAATGATGCACATCCTGAAAATAAGGATCTCTTCGGTGAGAAACTGGCTTCCAAATGGATTGTAGCGGCTCCGGGACAGATAACCGTATCATACGACAGCGCGGAAAGCGCTGTAAAGTTTGCTGATTCAAACGATCACAATATATCTGCAAGACATGCGGTTGCATACTTCGATATCGGTGCGATTAAGAGTGCATTTGACAGCGGGTATACTTCATTTACATTCAAAGTAAAGGCGGACGAGACAAGTCTTGCAAATACCGAAAGTTTCAGAATATTCGGCAAAGTGAATCCCGGACTGGACGGCGGCGGTATAGTCAACGAGACTGACGGAATCTATTTGTACGAGGACGTAATGTCAATCGAACTTGTTTCGGGCGAATACGCTCTTGTCGAAATAGATCTTGCGGCATTCTTTGCTATTGACGACGCGGCGGTATCGGAAGATCCTGCAAAAGAAATAAACTATCTCGGTTTTGTAATACCTAACGGAACCGTTTGGATGAAAAACGCGGCGTTCATAAAATAAAAAATTAAAAATCAAGTAAAAAGCGATTGTATTTCCCGTCTGCGAGTAAATATATACCCGCAGACGGGGAAAATTGCGGTTTTAAAATACAATAAAAAGGCAATACATAACTTAGACATAAAAATTCTCTCGGCAGAATTAAAATGTAGAATAAAATCTTGAAAAAGATAATGAAATTTTAACACTTAAAACTAAAATAATAAAATACAAAAATACAAAAATATAAAACAAAAAAATACGCTGAAACATTGTATGCGGATTAACGGCTCAAAATGCCGAATAATCCGAATAGTTAATTTTCAATATTATAGGAAAAAATCTTTTGATTGAGAAACGGACAAATCGGCTGGTATTACATTATTAAAAAATTTTTTAATGTTTTAACCCGAGAAATCATGCCTGCTGACCAGTTCTGAGTGGCAAATCCGTCTGCTTCTTATAAAGAAGCGGATTAAAAATAGAGAGGAGAGTATAGATGAAAAAAGTATTCAGAAATTTTGTGGCGCTGTTTATAGTTGCGATCATGTGTGCATTCACCGGAAGCGCTTGTATGGGAACGAGCGTAGGTCCGGAGGTTGATACCAGCAGAACGCAGATTTACGTTTCGGCGTACGAAGGCGGAAACGGTGTTGAATGGCTTAAAGACTTTGCTGCCGAATGGGAGGAAACTTCTCCTTATGCAAAAGATTATCAGATAATGGTAAACGGAAACAAGACCGGACAGGCGGATATAGTAAGTACTATAAAATCGCAGGCACAGACCGCGACTACACCGTCCATTTATATATCCGGACAGGCAAACTATTCCGAATTAATATATTTGGGACTTTTGGAAAATCTTGAAGACGTTCTCGACATGAAAGTTGACGGAGAGAACGGCGGAACCATAGGCGATAAAATGGGAACGGACGATGCGTTCCTCAAAGAATGGAAAGAGACCGCGTCCGATAACGGAGAAGGGATGTATCTTCTTCCGCAGGCAGATAATTTCGGACTTATGGTATTCGATTACGAATATTTCCTTGAAAACGATTTTCTTCTCTATGCCGACGCAGACGACGAGGAAGTTAAAACCGCGCTCACCGCTCAGGGAATAGAGACAGAAAAAATGGGCAAAAGGCTTGTACTCAAAAATTATACGGGAGGTTATAAGTATTTCAATTACGAAGAAGGGGATTTCATTCTTACATGCGGTAAGGACGGAATATACGGCAGTTACGATGACGGACAGCCGCAGACAGAAGCAGAATTTGCTAATATGCTGCAGATGATAAAGGACAGTGCAAATAAATCCAAACCCTTTATATGGACCAGTCAATATTCCGATTACGTTGACCTTGTAACCAATGCGGCTATGGTACAGTATCTCGGTATCGAAGAAGCCAACACTTTCTTTGATTTCGACGGACCTATAACAATAGACGGAAAGGTTGAAAACATAAATATAGATACAGGATATAAAGTATACGGCAACGACGGGCTTAAAGTTGCTTATAAATTCCTCGACAATTATTTCAATAAGCCCGAGAACTACTATTCGCAGATATATCAGTCGGATATATCGCACACAACTGCACAGAGTTACTTCCTCTATGCGCATAAGCAGAAAGCGGAAGGTAAAGAGTATGCAAACATTCTTGTTGACGGAGAATGGTTTGAGAACGAAGCGGCAGCGACTTTCGCGTCTATGGAAAACGAAGGCAGAGGAATGGGCGACAGGGAATACCGCATTTTGTTCCTGCCGTATTTAGAAGGTCAGAAAGGAATAGACGGTAACGGCAACGGCAGCGTTGTGAGCGTAATGAACAACGGTTCTATATTCGTGCCTAAGCAGAGTGATGCCGAAAAATTAAAGGCTATAAAAGATTTCATAGGCTTTATGCTTAAAGACAGTTCGTTGCAGCACTACACGACTACTTGCGGAGCAATGCTTGCATACGATTATGAACTTACCGACGAGCAGTATGAACAGTTGACTCCGTTCGGTCAGATTTGTTATCAGATTCATAAGGACACGGAAAACGTATATCTTTCGAGATATGCACATAAGAACCTTTCTTCGCCGCTCGGAATAGCGTCGGATAGTTTTTCTAAGGCGCATTTCCCGTCGAGCATAAATAACGGCGCGTCGGTACCCTCGATAATCAGAGGATTGTACGAGGCAAAGAATATGGAAGGAACGACCGGTAAAGCGGCATGGGAACTTGTTTACGAAGGTTCGAAGAATTTTTATTCGCCGGCAAAATGGGCGGAAATAGTTGAAGCAGCGAGAAATGAAGGATTTTATCCTGCGGAAAATTAGTTTTATCTGGTGAGTTATGAATAAAAACAAAAAGAAAAAGCCGATAAATCAGATACTTGTTTCAAAATACATTTTTGTCGGTTCGATACTTTTTTATCCGCTTTTGATGTTCTGTGTATTCTATATAGGAACCAATCTTAACTCTATATTGATGGCGTTCCAGAGTATAAGCATCAGAGGCGAAGTAAGTTTTGCGGGTCTATCGAACTTTTCCGAGTTTATAAAAAACTGTTTCGGAGGAAATCCTTACGTAACGATAGGTCTTAAAAACTCAATAAAAGTGTATTTTATAAACCTGGTTATATGTGTTCCGTTATATATTCTGTTTTCCTATATACTTTTCAAAAAGTGTATAGGAAACAGGGTAATAAGAGCGGTGGTAATGACTCCGTCGATAGTATCGGGATTTATAATGTGTCTTATATTCAAAAATTTTGTTACGATGGGTCTGCCGGAGTTTCTGAACGGACTGTTCGGAGTGGAGATACCGAACTTATTAAGGGATGCCAGGACATCTCTCGCGACAAACATATTCTATGCTATATGGACGTCGTTTGCGACGTCGCTGATAGTTTATCCCAATGCGATGAAAGAGATAGACGAAGGGATAATAGAGGCGGGAAGAGTTGACGGAATAAACAATATGTTTTCCGAACTGAGACACATAATACTGCCGCTCATATATCCGACGCTTTCGACATTCATAATAACGGGATTTTCCTCGATACTTACGGACGGCGGAGTTGTGGCGACATTCTACATGTACGACGCACCGCTTGAAGTATACAACATGGGATATTATTACTGGACGATGGTTGCCAATGCGCGGACGAGCGGATATCCGGAACTTGCGGCGGGAGGACTTCTGATGACTGCGGTAGTCGCGCCGTTGACACTGCTTCTCAGATGGTTTTTAAACAAACACGATCCGAGCAGCGATTATTGATAGAGGTTAACTATGGAAATTGCCGAAATTAAAAAAGAGGTTAATGACAGCAGTTCGTGTTCAAACGGGAACGACAGCGGAAAAATCCACAGGACGGCGTTGGAGCGGTTCGGATCGTTTTTCAAATGGTTTTTGTGGGGATTGCTTGTAGTATATTGTATATCCCTTATAATACCTATAATATGGTTATTACTGAACTCGGTAAAAACGCAGCAGGACTATATATTGCACCCGTTCGGTTGGCCGCAGGAGTGGGTATTTTCCAACTATGCCGAAGTTTTTGACGTATTGAAAATACAACTTACGGCAAAAGACGGTTCGCTCATGGAATACGGGGTATTACCGATGGCGATATACAGTATAATTTACAGTTTCGGGCAGTGCTTTTTTATAGTTCTCAACCTGACTCTTGTGGCCTACGTAATAGCGAGATATAATTTTATAGGCAGAAATTTTCTTTTCTCGCTCGGTATAGTAATAATGATAGTGCCGATAGTCGGGTCTCTGCCTGCGGCAATGGTACTGAAAACAAAGTTCGGTATATATAACAATATGTTTTTATTTATAATAACATCTGTGTCCACGGCGTTTTCAGGTCTGCATTTTCTTTTGCTGCACGCTGCGTTCAAGAACATTCCGCAATCGTATTCGGAGGCGGTATTCCTTGACGGGGGCGGACATTATACCGCGCTGTTCAGAGTTATGCTTCCGATGATAGCGCCGACGTG
>CALWBJ010000021.1 GCA_944376035.1 uncultured Clostridia bacterium
TAGGAATAGGTAAAAATTTTCCTCCGAATTCTTACAGACAGGGAGCGGGACTTACTTATTTCCCGGAACAGGGAATGTTGGAACTTACAATTGCAAGAGGCAAAAAGGGTAAAGACATGTGGAAAGAAGTAGGTGATTTTGTTAAGGAGAATTGGCAGAAAATGCTTGAAGACGCAAAATTGATTTAGTAAATTTTAATAAATTAAATACAAAATAATTTATAAACCATATATTTTGGAAGTGTAAGAATGAAAAAATTTAAACTATTAAAAGGATATACTGCATTAGAGAAAAAAAATGTAATATTTGCGCTCTGTTTGCTTATATTCCCAATCATGCAATTTCTGATATTTTACTTATACGTAAACATAACGGCAATACTTTTGGCATTTCAAGATGCTTCCGGTGCGTTTACGCTTGATAACTTTCGGACGTTGTTTCAAAGATTCGGTGAGGCAGGACCGAACGGACTGCCGATGTCCTTTGTAAGATCGATGACAACATTCGCCGTAAGAATGACTATAACGTTTCCCATATCTATATTCATAGCATACGTTCTGTTTCAGAAAATACCCGGGGAAATGGTATTCAGGATACTGTTTTTCCTGCCGGGTCTGCTTGGGATAGTGGTTATGACTACTCTTTACAGATATCTGGTGGACGCAGGCGGACCGGTAATCACGCTGTTGCAGGCTTTGGGCGTGAATTTTGATAGGGTTGTCATAAGAGACGGTCTTCTCGGAAATGCTCAAACGGCGTTTCCAACTATACTTGCTTTCGGTATTTGGTGGAGTTTAGGTTCTAACATTGTTGTTCTTACAGGTGCACTAACAAGGATACCTAAGGAAATATTTGAGTCGGCGAAATTGGATGGGGTAGGATTTTTAAGAATGTTTGTAAGTATCTCTTTCCCATTGATTTGGCCTACGATATCTACTCTTCTCATATTTAACATGGCGGCAATATTCATAGACGATAACGGTACTTTCCTTTTGATTGGCAACAGTCAGTTGGGCACATCGACAATTGGATTTTATATTTTCTTTCTTTTGTATGAATTGAGTCAGATATCCTCATCTAATTACGGATTCCCGTGTGCGTTGGGATTCTTCCTGACGCTTATAACAATGCCGGTTGTTTTAACGGTGAGGTATATTATCGAAAAGCATACCGATGAAATAACTTATTAAGGCGGGTGAAATTATGGGAAACGAAAAATCTCAAAAAATAAAAAAAGAGAAATCTGAATTAAACAAAAGAAGTGTTTTAGAGATAATAGTGCTGACAGTGTTTTTCATATTTTTTGTTTTTATTGGAATAACACTGATTTATCCGCTTGTTTGGGTGTTTCTTAATTCTCTAAAAACGAGTGCTGAATTTTATGAAAATTCCTTTTCACTTCCTAAAGATTGGTTATTCAGCAATTATGCCAGAGCATTCAGAGAAGTATCGGTACATAACTCAAGTCTTCTTGAAATGGCATTTAACTCGGTATGGATTGCAATAACTGCAACAACAGTAAGTATACTTTGTTCTTCATTAACTGCATACGCAATGTCAAAGTATAAATTTCCGGGCAAACCTTTTTTATATTCAATAGTTATACTTATTCAGGTTTTGCCGCTTATAGGTACCGGCCCTGCTATGTATAAATTTCTTACTAATGCAGGAATAACTAACAATCCTTTTTTGATTTGGCTTATATGGGCAAACGGGTTTGACTTTGCATTTATAGTATTGTACGGTTATTTTAAATCTATAAGTTGGAGTTATGCGGAGTCTGCATTTATAGACGGGGCTTCAAACTTTAAGGTACTTTGGAGTATAATGTATCCGCAAGCATTGCCCGCGATCGCTTCTTTGGTAATAGTAAATATTATAGGTGCATGGAATGATTACACTACACCGATGATTTATCTTAAATCATATCCTAATCTTGCTTTGGGTATTTACTTCTTCGACAAAGATTCACAGTTTGCCGCAGCCGGAACTCCTGTGTTCTTTGCATCGGTTTTAATGTCTATGTTGCCTATATTATTGCTGTTCGTATGTTTCCAGAAAATGATAATGACAAATGTAACAGCAGGCGGTTTAAAAGGGTAAAACTTAAAATTCCACAGAGTTTATAATCTATAAAAATAATCTGTGGTACAAAATAAAAATTTATAAGCAAAAATTTTTATTTTTGCTATGAATTAAAATTAAAATATAAGAGGAGAAATTTATGAGAAAAAATCATGGTTTTGCATTACGTTTGGTAATGTTAGTACTGGCCTTATTGGCAACGTGCGTTATGTTTGCGGCTTGCGGAGGAGGGGAGGAAGGACCTAAAATGGGCACTCTCCAATTCACTGAAACAATGCCGAACGAAATTGAGCACAATAAGTTGTTTGATGTTAAGCCCTATCTTATTTTTAATGAAAAGGAAAGGGTAAAAGTTTCCGCATTCTATATAAAAGGTGAAACAGAAGAGTCCATTTTGGTTTCGGGCACGATGTTTACTCCCAGAGAAGTAGGTAATCCTGTAAAAATTCACGTTGAACTTTTAGGCAAACCTACAGTATACGTGGAAAAAACTGTAAGCGTAAAGGAGAATCCTCCCACGATTTCTCCCACCGAAAAACTTTTTGAAAAACAAGGATTTGAACTTAAATTCGACAAACTTACCGATTATGTTGTAATAGCATCTTCTTCAACTCCCGTTATTAAGGTAAATAGTGTTGTTTACGATGAAGAAACTGTTAGTTTTACTAATGAAACTTCATATAAGTTTGAAGAAATGGGCGATTACATACTTAATTTTACCGTATCCAACAGCGGCGGCAGTGTAAACGGTTCTTTGCAAATATTTATTGATTCAGTTTATTCGGATAAGGCTACCGTCAGGGGAACAAGCAATTTCGAGATTACCGGTCCTGTTCCTTACGGTTCTGCTGTAACTATGTGGGCGGATGAAGGTACGGACGTTTTGAGTGCGCCATTCTTCTGGATTAAAGGCGATTATGAAACTGAATTTTTCAAGTTCACGACAAAGTTCCCCACAAAACCGGAAGACGCCAATGATGCGCAAAAAGAACATATCTCTTTCGGTTTGAGAATAACTGATCCGAAAATCGGCAATCAGGGAACAGGGGTATTTGTATACCTTAAAGGATACGACACGGAAAAAGATAAATTTGATTTGCAGGTTAGTTATCCGGCAAGTTTCTGGTGGCAAGTGTGCGAAATGTCGTTCCCTGAAATCAAAGGCGAACTTTTAAAGCCTGACCAAGAATATACATTCGTCGTAGGAGCGGAAAATACCACCGATGGTGGTGCTACAATATATATCTTTATTTATCAAGATAAAGAGTGCAAGACTTTGGTATACCGGTTTGCTCAAAAGGTAAGCGCAGCAAAGGCGGCGACAATTAAAAAGGGCTCTTTTGTGGTTTATTCAAACGCTACCGAAAATAGTAAATTTAGCATGGAATATGAGTTATTGACAGATTTTGATATTCCCGAAATTTTCGAAATAACTCCTAACAAAGATAAGAACCCTGCCAATATAGGCGACAAAATAACCCTTTCGGAAATGAAAAAACTTGTAACGTATATAGGACCGAGCGATGCGGCGTTTAAGGTTACGAGCGTAAAAGTCGGCAACGGCGAACCTGAGGACCTGTCCACCAAAACAGAATATACGTTTGAAAAAGTAGGACTTTATGAATTTTCGTTTACGCTCACGAGCGGTGGCAAAGTTCTTCCGGGAACGCTTTTATACGAAGTAAGACCCGAACTTGAATTTTCAGGCAATAATTATGCTAAAAGTCTCGGTAACTTTACTATAGCGGATGCAGAATCTGTGGATAACATTTCCTATAAATATAAAGAAGATATTAACTCTCTTAAAGTTGACGTTTCCAAACTTACTCAAATAGTTTTAAAAGTTGAACTTGCCGAAAATTGGAAGGATAATTATATGATTTATCTGCCCGTTATGTATTCGAGATTAAAAACCGAAGGAGGGGCGCTAAATATTGCAATAGGCGTTCCGGGCGGAGACGGTAAATTCTATGATTTCAGCGGCAAAGGAGTATGGAACACCGTGGCTGATTCTGAAAAATGGGCAACGTTTGCGGTTAAAACTTCCGATTGGCTGGAATTTGCAGGAGAAAATTGGGACGGAACATTTGTAGTAAATCTTGTTCAGTTCCAAGCTCCGCTTGAAACTATTTCTGTTTACTTTGGAGGCGCTTATGCGGTTGAAAAAGGCGATGGAGAAAACGCTTTATCTGTTGATGTGGAATTCAAATTAAAGGATACAGCGGCTACTACGTATGTTTCGGAAAATACGGACGTATCGAGAAATTATAAATCAGACATAAATTCTTTGCATATTACTTGGGATAAATCGGCAGCAAGCGCGGGATTCTTTTTCTACAACGGTGGTGCTACTACGCCTATTGATTTAAGTAAGGCAGATAAAGTTTATGTAATGGTAATGTATATTCCTTCCGAAGACGCGACGGACGATTCGTTTTCAGAATTTCGTATGTTCCAAGGCGGAGAGGCAGGATATCTCGGCAAAGTTATTGGCTCAAAAGCAAACGCTGGAACGTGGTTGAAGTTGGAGATAAACGCTGCAGATTTTCAGGGTAACGCTATCGGGGGAGTTATAGGCGGAGATGCAGGTTGCTCATGGTATATCGGCGGTATATTTTATACTCTTGCGGCAGCAGAGTAAAAGGTTGTAATTTTTACGTGGTTATATA
>CALWBJ010000022.1 GCA_944376035.1 uncultured Clostridia bacterium
TTAATTATAAGTAAATTATCTTTAACATAACTTGTTTAATATATTAAATTTTTTATGAAATTTGGTTTTATAGGCTTACTATCAATATATCGTCTTGTTATTTTTAATAAAAAAGCCTGCGGACCATTTGATTACGCGTTACGCAGGCTTTTTAATTCTGATATGCAAAAACTGAATTCGATTAAAAAGTATAAATTTCAGTAGATTTTCTTACTGTATTCGGGATGATTGAAATCAAAAGAAAAATCATTGTCATAATTCTGTTTTTTCTTGTAAATGTCAGGAGACATTCCGAAATGTTTTTTAAAGTTTCCTATAAAAGCCTGTTCGGATTTATAACCAACTTCTTTGGATATCGCCGAAATTGAAAAATTAGTACGAAGTATAAGATTTTTAGCCCTTTCTATCCTTATCTGTGTAATAAACTCATACGCCGTGGAATCCATATTCTCCTGAAACAGTTTTTGAAGATATGTTGAGGATAAACCCACATAATCTGCCAATTCTTTTACCGACAAATCCGGCTCATAAAAATAGGTGTTGACGTAAGCCATAACTTTACGAAGATACCCGTTCATATCCGCACATTCGGTCGCGTTTCGGTAACATTTAAGAAATTCTATAAGCAGCATTCGGAATTCTTCGTCCAAAGCAAAATAATCAAGCGGAGAAAGTTTGTCGTCCGTGCAATATTCTTTGATTCTGCTTAACACAAAGCGGAGATTCTGAGTGTCCGTCAAAACCATTACGTCATGAAAATTATTTATTATTTCTTCTGTGTAAAGCATGCTTTTTACAAATTCCGAATTCCTGATATATTCCATTATATTTCTTCCGCCCGAGCAGATAAATTCGGCTTTTACGCAAAGGGTGCTCGCGGAATATATGCGCCTGTGAACCGTTTCGGGTTTTATGACGGCAAACTGCCTCGGTTCGATACTGACCTTACGCTTTTCCCCTTCAAGTGGTGTTTTATATTCCAGAATCAGTTTTCCTTCCGCTACATATATCAGTTCCAGACTCGAATGACTGTGAAATTTCACCTTGTTATTCTTTGTTGTTTTACTATATATCTTGGATTCAAAATTACATAACTGAATATCGTGCATAAATTTCCCTCGTTATTATTTTATCACAGAAAGAATTTTATGCAATTATTTTTTTGAAAATTTATTTTCTGAAAACAATATTCATTTATTTTATTTTAATTTAATTTAAATTTTGACGTTTCTGTCCGCGTATATAATTTTTTAAAATTATAAAGAAGAAAATGCATTTATAAGTTAAAAAAATTATTAAACTTTAAGAAAACTTTAAGATAAAAACATTTTTTAATCGATTATGTAAACCTCACCGTTTATGCCGTCAAATTCCCCCGCATTATCGAAAACCACTTTAAATTCATTTAAACCGTCTTTCCATTCGGGAGAAAACGTCCTGTTCGTCGCGTCATAAACTCGTGTTTTTTCTATTTTTTCAGAATTTATAACTTCATCGTTCCATATAAAATAATAATTACCTTCAAACGTACCCTTATCAAAAAGTATTTTTTCCCTTCCGGCAATCTTTTTAATGTATGCGGAAAATTCCGCCCGTACGGGATATATACTTTCGCGGACTGCCGTATCAAAATAAGGTATTTTAAACTGAACGTTTTTGTATATGTCGTCCCGGGTGCCTAAAACGTCTCTGATTCTTTTTAAGCCGACCTTTCCTTCAAATTTCTTCTCGCCGTTTTTATAAACGGAAAGACTGTAAGAAGTTATCGCCTTTTTTGCTCCTTTCGGCATATAAACCCATTGCGGATTTTCTTTATATTCTAAGTAACATTTCTTTTTTTGCGTTATGGAATAATTTCCTTTAACAGAGGCTATTTTTTCATTACCGAAATAAATTATTAAAGATTCATAACCGTTGAGCGAAAAATTGCCGTCTGCAACAGAATACATTACGCCATTTTCCGCGTCATATACGTAATGATTGCATGCTTTTTTAAAAGTAAATTTAACGTAATCGGGCGAATTATTGAAAATAAATGAAAAATTTTCTTTTCTCAGATACATAATATCCTGTTTTTTGCCTTCGCTTACAATAAATTCTTCCCCTTTTAGGTCAGGATTCGTTTCACCCGTATATAATATGCAATCTATTGCATTTTTCAATTTCCCGTAAACCTTTTCTTCCACTTCTCCTGCGGCGATCACAAGCACCTTACTGTAAGAGCGTTTTCCTATATATATTCTTCCGTTTTTAATTTCCGACGAAAGCGCGGTTTCGGTATCGCAGACCTCGAAACCGATCTGATTTGAAAAAAGGTAACGGGTTGCCGAATACAGCCTCGAATTTATTTCTTTTGCTCTCTCGGTAGGACTCATGCCGTTATTACCGAGCGGAAACGGCACTTCTTCCGATAGTCCTGCGTCGGGCAATACCATAAGTAAATCACAATTATATAAATTATCGGAACCTAACAGTCTGCAAACTTTCTCGGCATAATCGGCATACTTTTTATATTCTCCGAAAAGCGGGTCCTGAAAGAAAAAAGATTTACCCGCGTCAGAACGCTGCATGGCAGAATAACCGTAATGGAATCCGTGCGGCACTATCCAGTTTATACCAAGGACAAACAGCCAGTCAGAAATCAGTTTTAATCCTTTGTATCCGAAATTGAACGGGTTAAGCGCGAAACTTTCAGCCATTATCATTTTACTTCCTGACTGCGCGGCTGCTGAAGCGACGATTTTTGCGCCGAGATTTAGTGCAGGATGATTATAGTCGCCTATATTGTTGCCTATAATATCAAAGCCCTTAATATGCATATAATCCATATCTCGATAAATATTATTACAACCAAGCGCCTGACAGAGTAAATCTTCTTCTCCTGCAAAATGTCCCGTAAATATAAGTCCGTTGATTTCACACCACTCGTTTAAAGGTTTAAGGAAATTTATTCGGAAAAGTTCGCCGACGGCTTTTACGTAATCCCTTCTGAATTTATTGTAATCGCCTTTATAATCGGCGCAAAGTTTATAAAACTCGTTTTCAGGATTGTAACCGTACTTTTGGTTAAAAAATGAAATTATCTGTTCGTCGTAAGGCAAAGCCCCTCCCACAGACGGCTCATCCATAAATATACCCGGTATAACATTCCCGAAATATTTACCCAAATGTTTTTTATAACGCTCGTGCACGTTTTCGATAAAATACCTTGCGGATTTTTCGTTAAGACAATTTACCTGTGTTCCGAAACGATTGTCTGTAAATACAGGTTGCAGATAAGCACAGTAAACTTCCGTTCCTTCAGAAGCCTTTGTCTCGAACATTATCTCCGTATAACATGTTGAAGCACGCATATGGTTGAATACCAGATCTCCCATATCGCAGTAGTATGCTTTATCCATGTCCCGCCTGTACCACTCTTGCCTTACCGGTCCGAAACAATCGGTTATAACTTCCGCTTTTTCTTTGCCGTTTTCACGCGATACTTTATATCCGAAAAGGCCTTTTATCCTACCGAGTTTTATTCTTGCTATACCGTTATCGTCAAGCGGAACTTTTTTTACGATAAGCGAATTTGCCTGCAATTCAGGATGGTCTATAACCAACTTTCCGCCAAGATTGCCGCTCGGATAAGCGTCCTCGTCGTAAAGCCATACTTTTAAACCGCGTTTTGCAGCCTCTTCAACCGTGTATTTTACTTTTTCGAAAAAAAGTTCTGTACCGTACGCACTTTGGGTAATACCGTCTCTGACATGAAAGAAAAAACCTTTTATGCCGTTTTCAGACATAAAATCAAGTTGTCTTTTTACTTCTTCGCCGTCAAACTCGTCGTTTATAAACAAAAAAGGAGTCGGTGAATAATCCGTTAAGTTCGACCCTGATTTTTTGCTGCTTTTGTCAATCATACTTTATGTAAACTCCTTTTTGTTTGTTGAATATAGTTTTATTTTTCAGTATTTTATCAGTTTTTTTCAGTTTTTGATATTTTTTATTGTTCTCAAATATTCTTTAATACAGATTTTGTTTTACAAATACGAATTGAGAAAAAACTTTATTGCAGTTATAAATAATATTTTACGCGTTTTTTAAGTTTAAATATTTTATCGTTAAAATATTATTAACTTAGTATTTTTATATGCTTAATCGCTCAGATGAGCATAAATCAGTTTATTTTAAATACTTTTTGCATAAACGCCAAGCGTTCTTCCTGCAATTTCACCTATTATGTCCATTGCCCTGTTGTTATAGTGCCCAGGAGCCGAAGGATTTATAAAAGCAGAATTTTCAGACAGTTCAGTCGCAACCCGCGTCAACATTATAAAATCCTTATCTGTTTTAACCGTCTTTTCCTGTGATTGCATAATAACTTCGTCCCGCTTGTCATGCACATAATAGCCTACTTTGATTATACCGAATTTATCAATAGCAAAATCTTTTACCAGGCTGTTTTTATATGAAATAAGGAATTTCATGTAATCGTAACCGTTTGTGCCTTTTATAGCGTCGCTCTCACCTTGCAGCCAAACATAAAATATTTTCCCGAGCGGATATTCTTTTCTTACTTTTTCGATGCCCTTAGATATTTTTCTTGCCGCGATATGATATCTCTCGGTATCTTGCTGCCAGTCGGATATTGTGGTTGCGCCTTTGGCGGCATGAATAGCAACGACATCCCTTCCCGCAACTTCTTTGTAACCTCGGCAAAATGCAGGTACAAGCGTTCCGTGTCCCATATGCGCAGCCGCTATGTCGTTTACATCTCTTTCTCCTATATCTTCACCCACAGGATGACATAAGGGTTTAAGACTGTCTGTTATAAACCTGTACTCAAAAATTCCGTCCGTAACGGGATTTTCCGAAGGAAGACTTTCTGTCTGCCCTTGCATATTGCTTTGACCGCCGAAAATAATTATGTCCATCAGTTTTCCTCCTCCAGAAATACAACTCCGCCG
>CALWBJ010000023.1 GCA_944376035.1 uncultured Clostridia bacterium
CGACGCTCTTCCGATCTAATTTCGTCCCTGTTCCCCGCGCCTTCGGCGAGTATTATCATATTTGAAGTTTTACCTCTCAGATAACTTTTCTTAATTGATGACGCTATTTCGTCAAGATTGTAAGGTATTTCGGGAACCAGTACGTATTCCGCGCCGCCCGCTACTCCCGCATAAAGCGCAATATCTCCGCACGCGCGCCCCATAACTTCGAGAAGACTTACTCTGTCGTGCGAGTGCATAGTGTCTCTTAAATTGTTTATTGCCCAAAGCACGGTGTTAACCGCACTGTCAAAGCCAACAGTATAATCGGTATATGCTAAGTCGTTGTCAATAGTTCCGGGAATACCAATTATTTTTACACCGAAATTATCGCAAAGATCTTTTGCACCGCGGAAAGTACCGTCTCCACCTATCGCCACAAGCCCTTCTATACCGTATGCGGAAAGAGCGTCGGCCGCAAGCCGCTGAACCTCAATATCTTTAAAGTCAGGGCATCTTGCCGTCTTTAAAAAGGTACCGCCTTTATGAATCATATCCGAAACCGAACGTGATTCCAGTCGTCTTATTTCTCCTTTTATCAATCCGGCATAACCTCTTTCTACGCCGTATATATCCATTTTATTATTGAGTGCTGAACGCACTACCGCCCTGATACATGCATTCATGCCCGGTGCGTCGCCGCCGCTTGTCAAGACTGCTATCCTTTCCATAATACCATTCTCCTTAACAAATCCAAATTACGTCATTTTATATTATATATAAAATTTTAATATTTTTCAAGTGCTTTTAATAAATTTCACTGCTTTTTTCTGAAAAAAATAACATTACTCTCTTTCAGTCTCCCTCTCAGTTCGCTTATAAGCGCTTCGCATTTTCTTACCGAGCAATGAGAGTTGTATTTTTTGCCGTCGATAGCGAGTATTGCAGGGATATTTCCGGGATAACTTTCTAAAATATCGAGTATTCCGTCAACATTTTCTTTACTTCCGTTTTCAAGAATGAGTCCCAGATATTCTTTTTCTCTTTCTTTTTCCGGTTCGGCTGCCGCAACTTCCAATTTTTCTATATTTTCCGCTATAATCTGAGGCACCCCGTCTTTTATCTGTATTCTCCCCGTTACTTTTACCGTTTCTTCCTCTTTGACAGCGTTTCTGACGTTATCAAAAACTTTCGGGAATACGACAACTTCTATCTGACCGTATACGTCTTCAACTTTTACAAAAGCCATTGTAGAACCGCTTTTAGTTGCAAGACGGCGATATTCGGTGATTATACCGCCCATTACCACGTGCTCTCCGTCCTTGATTTCGGTAAAAGTTTTATTACCGTCCTCGTCTTCTTCGTAATAAGAAAGCGCACCTGTATTGAAAGAAAATTTTTCGAACTGTTCGGTAAAATCGCTTAACGGATGTCCCGAAAGGTAAACGCCTAAAACTGTCTTTTCCAGCGAGAGTTTTTCCTTTGACGAGTATTCGGGAAGATTCGGATATTCCAGTTCGAGCCCCTCGTCCGCATCAAGTACCGTACCGAAAAGGCTTATCTGCATATCGTCTTTTTTCTTATTTGCAGAAGATACCCTATCCATAAAGTCGGCATAGACTTCCATCAGCGTACGGCGATTTACGTTGAAAGAATCAAAACTTCCCGAAAGTATAAGACTTTCCACCAAACGCTTATTTATTCCGAGAGACACCGTTCTGTTGATGAAATCTTCAAAAGAAGTAAAATCTCCGTTTTCTTCCCTCTCTTTGATTATATCGTTTATAACCGCCATACCGACGTTTTTAAGTCCTACAAGGCCGAATCTTATTCCTCCGTTTTCACACGAAAAATAAGCCTTGCTTTTATTTACGTCGGGCGAAAAGACGCTTATGGATTTAGTTTTCAGGTAAGTTAAATATTTTGAAAGTTCTTCGATTTTATCTATCCTGTTATTGAGAAGAGAACAGAAAAACTCAACGGGATAATATCTTTTCAGATATGCCGTCTGATAAGCAAGTACGGCATACGCCGCCGCGTGCGACTTGTTGAACGCATACCTTGCAAACGGTTTCATGTTATCGTATATTCTTATCGCCACGTCTTCGGGGACTCCGCGCTTTATTGCACCTTCAACGGGTTCACCCGTGTGATCGTTTATTCCGCCGTAAACAAAAATTTCCTTTTGCTGCTCCATTATCTCGACTTTCTTTTTACCCATTGCCTTACGGACTATGTCTGCATGTCCTAAGGTAAAACCGCCAAGACTCTGACATATCTGCATAACCTGTTCCTGATAGACAAGTATTCCGTAACTGTTTTTTAAAATGGGTTCTAAAAGCGGGTGGTCATAAACCACTTTATCGGGATTATGTTTGTTTTTTATATATTGCGGTATGGAATCCATAGGACCTGGTCGGTAAAGAGAAATACCCGCTATAATATCTTCGAAAGTAGTGGGTTTCAAGTCTTTCATAAACCTTTTAAAGCCCGGACTTTCAAGTTGGAACACCCCGTCGGTCTCACCCGACCCTATCAGTTCATAAGTCCCCTCGTCTTCATAACCGAGAACATGAAAATCTATGTCCACTCCGAAATCTTCTTTCGCGTACTGGCATGCCAGTTGTACGTCGGTAAGCGTTCTGAGCCCCAGAAAGTCCATTTTAAGCATTCCGAGCGCTTCAACCTCTATCATATCGAACTGAGTGGTAATATCCTCGCCGTTCCTCTGCAAAGGCACGTTTTCCATTATTGGTTTTTCACATATGACTACGCCTGCCGCGTGCATGGAAGTATTCCTCGGAAGTCCTTCCACCTTTATCGCCATATCTATTATTTTTCTGAGTTCGTCATCGGTATTATATATTTCTATCAGTTCGGGAACGCCTACATTTGTTTTATCCTTAGTAAGTTCCATTCCCAAAGATTGCTTGATAGTAGATTTACCGTCCATGAGTTTAGTGATTTTATCACTGTCCGAATACGGTATCTTATATACTCTTGCGACGTCTTTTATAGCCTGTTTGGACGCCATTGTACCGAAAGTAACAATCTGCGCAACCCTGTCCGAACCGTACTTGTTGCGCACATATTCCACTACTTCGCCGCGACGGGCATCGGAAATATCAACGTCAAAGTCGGGCATACTGACCCTTTCTCTGTTAAGAAATCTTTCAAAAATCAGTTGGTATTTTAAAGGTTCGACGTCCGTTATTCCTATCGAATAGGCTATTATACTCGAAACGCCCGAACCGCGCCCCGCGCCGACCGGAATCCCGACGCTTCTTGCATAGTTTATAAAATCCCACACTATAAGATAATAGTCGCAAAAGCCCATTGAACTTATAACGTCAAACTCATAGTCAAACCTGTCCCTTATCTCTTTTGTTATGACCGAATAACGTCTTTTAAGACCTTCCTCCGCAAGCCTTTTCAAATAATCTTTTGGCGTACTCCCGTCATCGGGAACGTATTTTGGTATAAGAGAGTTATCCCTTATAGGCTCGCCCTTCTTGGTAAGCGGGAAAACTTCCTCGGTTACCTTATCGGCTATTTTCCGAGTATTTGACACCGCTTCGGGTATGTATGAAAACAACTCTTGCATCTCTTCGGGACTTTTTAAATAGGACTGATCCGACTCCATTTTAAGTCGTGTAGGGTCATCGATAGTTGTTTTCATGCTTATGCACATGACAACGTCCTGCATTTCGGCATCGGCACGTTCGAGATAATGCACGTCGTTTGTCGCGGCGAGCGGAACATTAAGTTCTTCGGAAAGTTTTATTATAAGCGGATTTATTTTCTTCTGGTCTTTGAGTCCGTGGTCCTGTATTTCAAGATAAAAATCGTCCTTATATACGTCTTTAAGAAATTGCGCCGTCTGTTTCGCACCCTCATAATCGCCCGCAACAAGCCTTTTTGCCACTCTGCCCGCAAGACATGCAGAAAGACATATAAGCCCCTCGCTGTGCTCGGCAAGAGTCTTATAGTCTATTCTCGGTTTATAATAAAATCCGTCTACATACGCTATCGATACCATCTTAATAAGATTTTTATATCCCTGCTTGTTTTTACAAAGCAGTATAAGATGGTCGTAACTCTGTTTTTCATTTTTTTGCGTATAATCGTCGCAAACATACATTTCGCATCCGATTATATATTTTATCCCCGCTTTTTTCGCCTCTTCGGCAAAATAAAGCGTGCCGAACATGTTTCCGTGGTCGGTTATCGCAACCGTATCCATCCCTTTTTCTTTAAGCGCCCCGAAAAGTTTATCTATACGCGTAGCGCCGTCAAGCAAACTGTATTCGGTGTGTAAATGCAAGTGTACGAAATCTGCCATTGTTATCCTGCGTTCTTCCTTTAAAGTTTTTCTGATATTTCCGTTATTTTTCTAAGTCTGTGATTTAAACAACTCTTTGATATACCGAGTTTTTCGGCAAGTTCTCCGAGTGTGTCGTCAGCGTTTTCAATCCTCGCGTTCGCGGTTTCTTTCAATTCCTCGCGCATTGAAATAAATGCGTTCGCGTCTTTAATTTTTTTTTTGGCTTTTATCTGTTTCTGCGACGCCTCTACCTGCTTGTTGACGTTCCCTAAGTCGCAGTTTTTCTGCCTGTTCGATTTATTGGAAAGTTCTCTTTTTATCATAAGTTCGGTAAGTTTTAGCACCGATACCGGAGCACACAGAAAGGCTGTGAAGTTTTTTATTTCTTCCGCACTTTTCAAATAGTCGATATATTTGCCTTTTCTTCTCGTTATCTTGACGTTTATGTCATAAGCGGCGAGTTTTTCAGCCGTTTCGAGTGCGGGCGTGAAATAAAAAAAAACCAGTTCCGCGTGATAC
>CALWBJ010000024.1 GCA_944376035.1 uncultured Clostridia bacterium
AAAAAATAAGATAACGAACATAACCGCGATATGTAACATACATATAAAAAAGGCGATTTTGACAGTAATGCAATGGTTTCATATTTCATTACGGAAAAGACGCTTATTCGTAAAAATCAGGGCGGCGAGGGTACTTATCTTAATATATATGCGCATATTTCGGCATCGACGGCGGATATTCTGAACCGCGAGGTTGTGGATAAATTTATATCCCTTACCCATGAGAAGTATAAAAAAGAATGCGGGGAAAGTTTTAACAACGATTTAAAAGGATTTTTCACCGATGAACCGCAGTATTTCCGTTGGGGACATCCTTATACGCGCGTTCTTCCCGAATTTTACAAAAAAAAGTACGGTGAGGATCTCTTTGACGGACTGGGGCTTATGTTTCTTGAAAAAGAGGGGTACAGGAAATTTCGTTACAGATATTGGCTTTCCATGCAGACACTGATGCTTGAATCTTTTTCCAAAAACGTCTACGAATGGTGCGATAAGAATAATAAGATGCTTACGGGACATTACGTTGAAGAAAGCACGCTTTCTTATCAGATGGTATGTTGCGGCGGCATAATGCCTTATTACGAATATGAACATATACCGGGAATAGACAAACTCGGAAGAGTACCTGATTCTCCTGTTTCTCCCAAGCAGGTGTCGTCTGTTGCCCGTCAGTTAGGGAAAAAACGGGTTCTCAGTGAAACTTATGCCTGCTGCGGGTGGGACGTTACTCCGAGAGAACTTAAAAAACTTGCAGACTGGCAGTACGTAAACGGCGTAAACGTCATGTGTCAGCATCTTTTGCCGTACTCGGAGTACGGTCAGAGAAAACGCGATTATCCCGCTCATTTTTCCTGGGTTAATCCTTGGGTAAGGCATGACTTTAAGTCGTTTAACGACTATTATGCGAAATTAGGGTATCTTTTAGGTGAGAGCGAGGAAATTGTTTCTGTTGCGGTATTCTGTCCGATAAGGAGTTTTTATTTTGATTATAAGCGTGAAAAGTTCGTATGGAACAGAAAACCCGTAATAGACAAAAAATATATTGAGTTGATAAAAAAATTGTCGGCAATGAATATTCCTTATCATATCATAGACGAAACGGTAATGGAAAAGCATGCCGCAGTCAAGGGAAACAAACTGATTGTAGGAAAATGCTCTTATGACGCCGTAATTTTTCCCGAAGTTTATACCATGGGCGAATTTACGGCGCGAATTATGGAAGACTTTTATGCGGGCGGCGGAAAAATGCTGTTTACGGGAAGTATGCCTACGTATATGGAAGGCGATCCGCATGAATATTTATTTAAAAGTAATGTTACACTTAAAGATATTGTTAAAGCGCAGCCTTATACCGTAAGCAGGAAAGATACTAAAATTCAATCCACGCTCCGCCGTATAGATGGTATGAATTTTATATTTGCCGTGAACGTAGGAAACAGAAGGGAAACTTTGCGTTTTTCGGGAGATTTTGAAAGTTTTATAATTTTTGACCCTGAAACTCTGAAATCGAGAAAATCGGGCAAGACCCTTACTTTTGAGCCGGGCGATTCTTACGTACTGTTTCTTTCAGACGGAAAGACCGATATTTTATCGGCGATAGGCGGCAGTTTTAATATGAATGAAAATGAAATAAACAAAAAATCCGATAAATCATATAAATCAGATAATTCTGATAAAAACCATTTAACTTTGAACGGAAAATTCAAAGTGATTTCGGACACGGGCAATTATCTTACGATAGACAGGCTTTATTATTCAAAAGACGGTATAAATTACAGCCAAAAAATCGGATATATGGGCATATTAGACACATTACTCAATGAAAGATACGAAGGAGATTTATACCTAAAATATACTTTTAAAGCCCGTTACATACCTAATAATCTTAAACTGCTTTCGGAAGATATGAATAACCTGAAATGTACGATAAACGGTAAAGAAATAGAGTTTAACGGCGTGTCGGATTTTGAAAAGAAAATTTATACGGCTGATATTTCCAAGTACGCGGTTATAGGAGAAAATGAAATAATAATAAAAATTCATTTTTTCGAGAGCGAAAAAGTTTATTACGCGCTTTTCGGAAAAAACGTTACGGAAAGTCTCAAAAACTGCCTTGCATACGATACGACGATAGAGGCTTGCTATATTCAGGGGGACTTCGGAGTTTATTCGGAACAAGGCTTTTACGACGGTAAAGAAAATAATGTTTTAATATCGGACGGTGAATTTTATATAGACAGGAAAAAAACCGAAGTTGGCGAAACCGTGGGGGACGGATATCCGTTTTTCGCGGGCAGTATAACGCTGGAAAAGGAATTTTATTCGGACGGATCACCTACCGTACTTGACCTTAAAGGCAGATATCATCTCTCAGATATCGTAATAAACGGCAAAAAAGCGGAGAAATCCTATTTTGCGGATAAAGTTGACATAACCGAGTATATAACCGAGGGAAATAATGCCATCAGAATAACTCTTTATTCGGGAAACCGCAATCTCTTAGGGCCGCACCATTTAAAAAGGTTTGAAGAGCCGCTTGGCGTCGGACCTGACTCGTTTGAACTTGCAGGGACCTGGAAAAACGGTAAGAGCAGTAAAGAACGCGACAGTTATTCTTTTGTGAAATTCGGGCTTTTTTAATTGAAATTCTAACTAAACCTAATTAGTTAATATAAAAATATAATTCTTATATATAAAAAACCTGTTACTATAAAATCATAAATAAAAATAAAAGCGGTAAAATCCAAAACGTATGAACAAGCATTACGATATAGTTGAAAAACATAAAGATCTAATTCTTCAAGTAGAGAAATATTTGTGGGAAAATCCCGAGACGGGTTTTAAAGAGTATAAAACAGCAGCATATCTTGAAGAACAGATGATAAAACTGGGATATAAACTTATTAAGCCCGATAACCTTACAGGATTTTACACGGTGGCGGATACTTTAAGAGAAGGGCCGACCGTACTTGTTTTGTGCGAACTCGATTCGCTTAAAGACAGGAATCACCCGTGCTGTGATAAATTAACGGGCGCTGTGCACAGTTGCGGGCACCATGCGCAGTGCGCGGCAGTTTTAGGTCTTGCCGCCGCACTGAAAGAAGAAGGCGCGCTAGACGGGCTTTGCGGGCGTATAAAAATATGCGCGGTACCTGCGGAAGAGGGTATTGAACTTTTTGAACGCAAAGAAATGCAAAAAAAAGGCATATTAAACTTTGCGTCGGGAAAACCCGAGTTTATTTACAGGGGATTTTTCGATGACGCGGATATAGCGTTTATGACTCATATCGCGGTATGTCGGGACAAAAGTAAAAAGTTTGTTATCGCCAAAGGCAGCAACGGAGTATTGAGAAAAACCGTTAAAATAATCGGTAAATCCGCTCATGCGGGAGAGCATCCCGAAGACGGCATAAACGCCCTTAACGCGGCGGCAACCGTGCTGCTTGCCATAAACTCACTGAGAGAAACTTTCAGGGAAAAAGACTGTGTAAGAGTACATTCAATAATTGAAAAAGGCGGCGACGCGGTAAACGCCGTTCCCGACGACGTGAGAATAGAAACTTATGTCCGCGCCGCACAAACTCATGTGATAAAAAGCGTGAACGAGTCTGTGAACCGTGCTATTTCCGCCGCTGCGGCAATTTACGGCGCAAGAGTTCATATAGAAGACTCGCCCGGCTCGGAGCCTTTGATTAACGACGGCAATTTATGCGACGCGGCACGTTCGGTCATGGAAGAAATAGGCGGGAAAGGCTGCGTTTACGACGCGGGAGAATGGCTTGCGTCTTCTACCGATATGGGAGATCTCAGTGCGCTCATGCCGTCGCTACACGCTTACACAACCGGTGCGAGCGGTACTGCTCACGGCGATGATTTTATGATTGACGACCCTTATTCCGCTTGCGTCAACGCTGCAAAATTCGATCTGGGGATGTTAAGATATTTGCTTTCGGATAACGCAGCCAATGCCAAAAGAATAATTGAACAATATAAGCCTGTTTTTAAGAATAAAGAAGAATATCTGAAACACAAGTTTTCGTTATACAAAGATAAAGAGACTCTTAAATACAATCCCGACGGTACTATAACAATAGATTACATATAAAATAATGTGAAAATTCTATAAAAGTAATGTCTTTATATAAACTTTTTAGTATTTTTATAAAACATAATATAAGTGTAAAACAAGAGGGAAAACATGATAATTGATTGCGGAAGTGAAAAAGGCACAATAAAAGAACTTCACGGCGTGAACTGTGCGCCTTACAAGAAAAATTATGAAAAAAATCAAAGGCTTATAAAAAAGGTTTTCGAATATTGCAATGTTCCAAGGTCTCGGCTTCACGATTGCTGCGGCGGATACGGCGGATGTTATTATGTTGACGTTCCCAATATTTTCCGTAATTTTGACGCTGATGAAACAAAAGAAGAAAACTACGATTTTTATTATACGGACGAATACATAGGCGCGATTATATCGACGGGGGCGCAGATAGTATACAGGCTCGGCGTTACCATAGAGTGGGGCTCGAAAAAATATACATGTCATCCGCCCAAAGATTTTTTCAAATGGGCAAGAATATGCGAACATATAATATTGCATTATAACCAAGGCTGGGCAAACGGTTTTCAGTACGGAATAGAATACTGGGAAATATGGAACGAACCTGAAAATCCGCCCATGTGGACAGGAAGCAAAGAACAGTTTTTTAATCTCTACGAAATAGCGAGCAAACATCTGAAAACCAGATTTCCCGATTTGAAGATAGGCGGATACGGCAGTTGCGGGTTTTACGCGGCTTTCCGTGAAAATATGTCGGATTTTTATAAAGGCTTTCTGACGTTTTTTACTGATTTTCTGCAAATGTGTAAAGATAAACACTGTCCGCTGGATTTTTACACCTGGCACATTTACACTCCGAAAGTAGAGGAGATAATTAAAAGCGCCAATCATGTCAGGAAGACGCTTGACATGTACGGTTTTAATAAAACCGAAAGCCATCTTAACGAATGGAACTACGGTGCCGAGGGCGGCGGATTCGACAACATGGCAACTTTAAAGGGCGCAGGCTTTATAGCCGCGGCGCTGATATCCATGCAAAAAAACACAAGCGTTGATCTGGCGCAATACTATTGTCTTTCTGCGGGAGCGATTTATAACGGTTTTCTCGATTGCAGGACAGACGCATATACTCCCGTAATTCATGTTTATCACGTTTTCGGAGAAATTTTTAAGGCGGGAAAAGAAGTGGAAGTTATTTCGTCAGAAGAAGAACCTTACACACTTGCCGCAAAGGATAAAGAAGGAAAGTTAATCGCTCTTATTTCAAATTACGGATATAAGGGGAGAACAGTAAGCGTTACCGTGAAAGGAAAAGGTCCGTACACAATTTACCTCCTGACAAATAAGGGCTTTAAAGAAATAGCGAAAGGGACAGGGGAGAATTTACTTAAACTTAAAAAAGACGCCGTTTATTATATTAAGGAAAATTAAAAAATAAGAATTTCAGGTTTTTATTTTAGCGGCTCAAACAAAAAATAAAAATCAAAAGCAGTCAGATTAAAATATTATAGAATTAAAATTATATTATTATAGAATTAAAATTATATTATA
>CALWBJ010000025.1 GCA_944376035.1 uncultured Clostridia bacterium
AAAATAGTATTTGTTCCTATTATCGCTATCCCTATTATGACGGCCGGGCATAAAAAAACGATACCCACTCCCTTGACTTCAGACAAATATACATCGCCGAGCGCTCCGAGCGTAGAAGCAAGAGAAACGGTGATAAACGTTTTCATTCCTGCAGAATGAAATTTTGTAGATCTTTCAATCCCGACAGCCATTGCAACCAGTGTCGCGAGAACTATTCTTAACAGACACGAGTATGTGTTAAATCCTTCGGACCATTCTCCTAACAATCCGGCTATTATATCCATTTAATATATCTCCTTTTAATTTCACTATCTTCTGTTAATAAACTTTCTGTTCCTTCTCATATACTCTCCTAACGTATACTGATCGTCCGCAGCCTCATTGAAAGCGCGCTCTTCTTCTGTTTTGGAATATTCGGCACGTGCAATTTCCGCTTCAATTTTAAGCAATTGTTCTCTCAGCGTCTGAGTATCGGTTTTTTCCTCTGCCTTCAACATTTGCTCCGAATTTTCTTTTCCGTATGAACCTGAAAGGTATAATGCAAGTTTTGCACAACCCGGACCTATTATTTCATAAAGAATACTGGATGAAAGTATTACAGTTTGTAATACCATACCCTGTTCGCCGCCAATCACACGGGCAGCCATGACGACTAATCCTATCGCCACACCAGCCTGCGGAATTAGCGCCAACCCAAGATAATTTCTGGTTTTTTTAGGTTTTCTGGTAATCAGACAACCTATAAATGCACCTGCATATTTTCCTATTATTCTGACAATAAAATAAGTTATTCCTATAACTATCAGAGGAACACCGTTCAGCGAACTTTTCATATCAAATAGCGCGTCCAAACGAAAACTTATTCCGGAATAAACAAAAAATAAAAGCAAAATGGGCGGTGAAAAATAACTTAACTGTTTGAATAGTCGGTCATCGTCAGTTGCATTTATATAAACAGCGCCCATGGTCATACATCCGAGCAAAGGCGAAACATCCAAGGCGGCGCCTATTCCGCATATGACAAACAAAAATGCAACAGATATTATCAGTCTGTTGTCGGTAGAACGTTTACCCATCAATAATTTGAGTGCAAACCCCATCAAGCAACCTACCGCTATTAATACTATATTGTATATTACAGGTAAGGCTACATCGGAAAATGTAACACCGCCTCCGTCTGTTGCCATTGCAAGGGATATAGCCGTGCTGAACGCAATTAGGCTTACAACATCGTCCAAAGCCACTGCTCCAAGAAGAGTATCTACAAAATCACCGTTTGCCTTGGTCTGTCGTATAGTCATCATTGTTGACGCCGGCGCCGTCGCCGATGCCAGCGCAGATAATATTACTGAAAATGCTAAATCCAGCTTCAAAATAAAAAATGTTAATATAAATATCAATAATGAAGCAAGAAGGGCCTCGAAAAGAGTTATAACAGTTACATTTCTTCCGTTTTTTTTGAGACTTTCCAGTCTGAAATATTCCCCGACTCCGAACGCTATGAATGCAAGTGCAATATCAGATAGAAAACTCATTCCGCCCGTAACGCTCTCCGGTATAAGATTAAGACAAAACGGTCCGATAATTATTCCGGTAACAATATAAGCGGTGACATTAGGCAATTTTAATAATTTAGTTATCCTTGTCGTCAAAAAGCCGGAAATAAGGATAATAGCTATGGAAATAATTATAACGGAGACGGAATTTCCGCCTCCTAATGTGTCGTAAAATTTATTTAACAATTTACCCCCTCTATCAAATCCGCCCTGAAAAATTAATTCCGAATTATATTTCAATAAATTCTTTTTTGCTGTTTGATGTTTTTGCAGAGTTATTTCTTTATCGGAAAAAAATAAATATTTTTATATTTAGAATTTGATTAAGTTATTTATATATCGTTCCGGCTTCCCGAAAAAGTCATGATTTAAAAAGTTATATAATTATACATCAGCATTTATAAAATGTCAAGACTGTTTTTAAAATTAATTTGATTTTTCTGTATATTGATAAAAATGCAAAAGTAAATTTATTTTTTAAACTCATCGCGGGGAATAAAAATTATTCCCCGCGATGAACATATAATATGTTTTTATTATTATTATATTTATTTAACATTATATAAATTTTACTAAAATGACTTAATTAAAATTATAAATTTACTTAGGTAATATAAAAGATAATTACTTTTTGGAAAAGTATTCTTCTCCCAACTTTCTGAATCCCGGAAGCGCTTTGATTATCTTATCCCTGCTTACGCAATATGCTATTCTGACGTAACCTTCAACTCCGAAATCATCGCAAGGAACAAACAATATCTCATATTTTTTTGCCCGTTCGCAAAATGAAGCCGCGTCAGTATCGGGAGATTTTACAAAAAGGTAAAAAGCTCCGTCCGGTCTTACACAATCAAATCCTATATCAGTCAGTCCTTCTAAAAGCAGATCTCTGTTTTTTTCATATACCGATATATCCGATTTCAGTTCGGTACAGCGCGCTATTACCGCCTGAAAAAGGCTTGGCGCGCAAACATATCCCAACGACCTGCCCGCGCCGCAAACCGCAAGATAGACTTTTCCGCTTTCTTTCATTTTCGGATTTACCGCAATGTAACCTATTCTCTCGCCCGGTAAAGATAACGACTTTGAATAGGAATAACATACAAGCGTATTATCGTAATAATTCATAAGATACGGTACTTTTATACCGCCGTATACAAGTTCTCTGTATGGCTCGTCTGCTATTACAAAAATTTCTCTTCCGTATTCCTCGGATTTTCTTTTAAGAATTTCACAAACTTTTTTTACCGTTTCTTCTGAATATACCACACCGCTCGGATTATTCGGAGAGTTTATTATAACTGCCTTAGTATTTTTATTTATTTTACTTTCAAAGTCCGAAATATTTATCTGAAATGTTTTTTCTTCGGGTACGGAAACAACGACTTTTGCACCTGCATTTTCTATAAACACACGGTATTCCGTAAAAAACGGAGCGAAAACAATACACTCGTCTTTATTGTTAATAATCGCTTTAAGACATATGGAAAGAGAAGCCGCCGCACCGCAAGTCATATAAATATTATTTTCGTCAAGACTTGTGTCAAATCTTTTATTTATACTTTCGGCAACTGCTTTTCTTGCGAAATAATCTCCCTGAGCTGACGTGTAACCGTGCAATGCGATACCGCTTTCGGTGTCAAGAAGTTTTTTTATTGTATCCTTTATTTTGGCAGGAGGCTCTACACTCGGATTTCCGAGTGAAAAGTCGAACACGTTATCGGCTCCTATTTCTCTTGCACGTGACCTTCCGTATTCAAAAATTTCACGTATTACCGAGCGCTTACTGCCGAGAGAGTACATTTTTTCATTTATATCCATTTTAATCACCAATATTGCCTAAAAGACCGAGTGCGTTTTTATAAAAAATCTTATCGAAAGTCTCTTTTTTGAGATTATAAGAAATTAATGTTTCTTTATCCTCCCTGATATCCCTCCACGGGCAGTCTGTCGCAAATAATACTTTGTCCTCACCGTGTTTAGCAAGAATTTTTTTAAACAATTCTTCTTCTATTTCATGAAGTGTAAATGCGGTATCAAAATAAACGTCCAATCCTGCAAGACGATTAAAAACCTCATCCCATTGTTTATGACCGCCGTAATGACCGAGAACAAATTTACTGTGTTTAACTTTTTTTATAACTTTTTCCGCAAGTTCGGGCGGACATTTAACCGGCTGACCTATATAACCGTCATCAACCCCGGCGTGTGTAACAACTATCATATCGTACTCTTTCGCGCTTTCGAGAATTTTTATATATCCCTCGTCGTCTATAAAAGTATTCTGATAATCGGGATGTATCTTAACTCCCTTAAACCCGCTGTCTTTTAAAAATTTCATTTTTTTGTCGATATCTTCACAGGCGGGATGTATCCCTCCGAACGATATAAGTCTGCGTTTTTTATTTTTATAATACTAGTTGATACCTGACGCAAATCTGTTTACGCTGTCAAACTGTGAAGGTTTAGTCAATACGGGAAGCGTGATACATATATCCGCGTCTGCTCTTTCCATCGCGGCGACAAGTCCTTCGGCAGTACCGTCGGTATGCGCTTTGCCGTTTGAATTTTTTTCTAAAAGCGAAATGGTACTGCTCGCTATTTTTTCAGGGAAAATATGAGTGTGAAAATCTATTATCATTTTCTTATACTGCTTCAATCCTTTATGCTGAAAATTTTATAGGTTATTATTCGTTTCAGAAACCTTTAAATCTTTGAAATTTCTTCCGAAGTCAAGGTTATTACGTTCTCTTTTTTAAACACCGCTTTCGCTAATTCCCCGTCGGACGCTTTCAAAACAACGTAAGCCTTTTCTCCGTCTATGGATAGTCCGTACATGTATTCTACGTTTATTCCTGCGTCCGATAGTTTATCGAGAAGTTGTTGCAGACTTCCCGCTTTATGTTCGATTTTTATGACAAAAACGTCGGTAAGCATGGTGGAAAAACCTGACTCCGTAAGTTTTTCTTTTGCATATGACGGGTTATTAACTATAAGCCTCAGCAGTCCGTATTCCGTTGTGTCGGCAAGGCTGAGCGACAGTATGTTTATATTATTTTCTTTCAATACTCCTAAAACTTCACATAATCTTCCCTGTCTGTTTTCTATAAATACAGATAATTGCTTTGCAAACATTTTCTTCCTCCTTTTTGACAGTACAATATAAATTTTTCAGATATTTTTTACTTTTTTAATTTTTACAGATTTTGATTTTTATTTTTAACTTATTATATTAAATTACTTAACCCATTATTTTAAATTAGTTGTTTTTAATTCCCGGGCCCACTATATCAGTATAATTTACGTTTATCTATGACGTGAACGGCTTTGCCTTCACTTCTGACCAATGTCTGCGGCTCTACTATCTTAATCTTGGCATTGAGCCCCAAAGCCTGGTTTATAACGTGGGATATTTTCTGAGTCAGTTTTTCTAAGCCTTTTATTTCGTCCGTAAAGTATTCGTTGTTAATTTCCACCTGTATTTCAAGGGTGTCGAGATTATTCACACGGTCTACTATCATCATGTAATGCGGTGTTACTTCCTTTACGTCCACAAGCGCCGCTTCAACCTGACTCGGGAATACGTTAACGCCTCTGATAATCAGCATATCGTCAACACGGCCTTTGAATTTACTTATTCTCGCGCTCGTTCTGCCACACTGACAAACCGAATAGTCTATACTTGTCAAATCTTTGGTACGGTACCTTATTAACGGAAGCCCCTCTTTTGTAAGAGTCGTAAATACAAGTTCTCCCGTCTCTCCCGCTTTTGAAGGAGTCATGGTCGCGGAATTTATTATTTCCGGATAAAAATGGTCTTCACATACATGCAGTCCTTTATGATAAGAGCAATCGCATGCAACACCGGGTCCCATAACTTCGGAAAGTCCGTAAATATCGTGAGCGGTTATGTTTAACCTGGTCTCGATTTCCTTCCGCATCTTGTCGGTCCAGGGTTCTGCTCCGCAAACCGCAGTTCTGAGTTTCAGTTTGTCAAGGCTTCCTTCCTCGGTCAGCAACTCCGAAATATGAAGAAGATATGAAGGAGTGCACGCTATTGCCGTAACTCCGAAATCTATCATCATGGTAGTAAGTTTCTTAGAATTTCCCGTACTCATGGGAACAACCATCGCGCCTATTTCCTCAGCGCCTCCGTGTGCGCCAAGTCCGCCGGTAAAAAGACCGTATCCGTACGCGACCTGTATTATATCTTCTTTTGTAACGCCTGCCATTGTCAGACATCTCGCAACACATTCGCTCCATATGCTCAGGTCTCGCCTGGTATATCCTACGACAGTCGCTTTTCCCGTAGTACCGCTTGACGCGTGTACTCGTACAATCTGGGTTTTAGGCACGGCAAACAAACCGAAAGGATAATTATCCCTCAGATCGTCTTTTGTGGTAAACGGAAGTTTGGTTATGTCTTCAACCGACTTTATATCACCCGGCAAAAGACCGAGATTCTGCATCTTATTACGGTAAAATTCCACGTTATGATATACATAATCAACAAGTTTCACAAGCCTCGCGCTTTGAAGAGCGGTCATTTCATCCCTGCTCATACATTCTTTATTAGGATTCCATATCATAAAACTTACTCCTTGCAACTAAAAAGTCTATTATAAATGTGCTTATAAATCACAAATAATGCTACTTTTAATTTCTTATAAATTACTATAAGTTAATGGATTATTAAAAATATTAAAATTGTATCTTTGTTATATTTTTATATATAACTGATATTCTTTTTATATAATATCTATAAATCTATATAAATTATTATAAATTCACGGAAGGAATTTTGTCAATCAAATCAAAAAAATTTTAAGTGCTTACAAAAATTTTTATACTCGCTTAAAAAGTTTGTAATTCTTTTTCTGATTTTTCTTTTCTGTTTGTCTTTACAAAAAATAATACTGAAAGCATCATTACCGCATAAAGAATCAAAAGATAATACGGTAATAAATAGGAGCCTAAATACTGAGCAATAAACCCGAAAACAGGCGGCATAAGCGTAATGCCTATATTGCAGGCGGCCATTTGCGTTCCTATTACCGTCTGCGAAATATCCTTTCCGAAATTATACGGAGTCAGATGCGTAAGATTGGGAAACAGCGGTCCGTTACCGAAACCTATAAGAGATATTGCCGCTATTCCCACATACAGCGGAAGCGGAAAGGCCAGCAAAATCAATGCAGATAAAACTATAGCCTGCCCGAAAAGTATTATCCGCCAGGGCGTAACTTTCCCTGATATCAGCCCTGAAATAAATCTTCCCAATGCCATTCCGCCGTAGTAAAAAGACATTGCGAGCACAGCCTTTTCCGTTGCAAGTCCGCGCGCTTTTATAAGAAACGTACTTCCCCACGTTCCGCATGTAAATTCAATTGCACACGAACAGAAAAATACAATCCATACGTATTTTAGCGATTTTATTTTTAAAACAGAAGAAAATTTAACGTTATTGCTTGTGTTTTCTCGGTTTAATTCCCCGTTTTTACTGTCTGCTTTTTTCCATATCGGCAAAGCGACAAACGTAAAAACGGCTATTGCCGCCTGAACCAGAAAAACTATTCTGTATCCGTCTCTCCAACCGCCGCTTCCCGCAAGTCCTAAAGACATGAGAAACGGACTTGCCGCAACCCCTATACCGTAAAAACAATGAAGAAAATTCATGTATTTAGGTTTATAATTGATAGCGACGTATCCGTTAAGCGCAGCATCAATAGATCCTGCTCCGACTCCGAGAGGAACGGACAGCAAACATAAATAAAACATACTGCCTGCAAAAGAAAAACCCAATAGCGCAAGCGCTGTCAGCATGGTGCTTAATGCGGTTACTAAGCCAGTACCCAGCCATTTTATAAGTTTATCGCTGAATATACTCGACAATACCGTGAAAACCGAAATAATAACCGTTATAAAATTAGCGTATGAATCAGGCAGATTAAATTCTGCGTTAATTGCCGGCCATGCGGGACCGAATATTGAATCCGGTATCCCCAATCCTATAAATGCAAAAAATATCACTATAAGTAAAAACGTCGCCATACTTACTCCCTTTTACTTACAGAAAACCTAAAAAACCGTAAAAAACTATTCCGAGCACCGCCGATGCAATTATCATGATAAACGGCGAAAGTTTCTTTTTAAATATCTTTTTCACAATAAAATGAGCCGAAATAAGTATCAGTAAAATTACCAGCGCTCGCCAATCAAAAACAATATTGCTTTCTATCGTTTTCAAACTTAATATAATAGAAAGCACCATGCTTATGGCAGTCGCTATTATAAGTCCGTTCACAACAGGTCTCACACCTTCTAAAAACGCTTTTACTCCGGCAAATTGTAAAAGTCCTTTTATCAGTGCAGCAACAATAAGTATTATTATAAATGCAGGAAGAACTACACCCAATGTAGCGAGTACCGCCCCTAAAAATCCGCCTTGTGTAGAACCTATAAACGTCGCCATATTTATCGCTATGGGACCGGGCGTAGATTCAGATACCGCGATAAAATTTATAAATTCGTCCTCAGTAAGCCAGTTATTCGATATTACCTCTTCCTTAATCAAAGGAATCATTCCGTATCCGCCGCCGAACGAAACCGCGCCTATTTTAAGAAAGGTAAGAAAAAGCAAAAGAAGTTCAGACATTTTTATCCTCCTTTCCCTTTTCGTCAGGTTCTGCCGCCGCCGAATGGGCATTATTTTTGCAATCGGAGTTTTCCGTTTTTTCTTCTTTTTCCGATTTTACATTTACAGTATCAGTCTCTGCGACTGTTTCAGAGTTACATTCGTTCACCGATTTATTATCTCCGTCAAAAGATCTGTCGGTATTTATTTCACCGCCTTTACTCAGTTTTTTTCGCATAATCGAAAATAAATAAAGAAAAACTCCAAGCCCTCCGCCTATAAGAATATAGAATATAGTGGAAAAATTCACCGAAAACAAAGTAAATGCTGTCATCAGTATTACGGTAGCAGACATAAGAAATATATTAAAAAAGTTTGCTTTCAGATGTTTTACCATCTTTATTCCTGCCGACGCAATGAGAAAAATTACACACGCCTGTATGCCTCTGAAAGCATAATTAACATAAGTCAAACTTAAAAATTGATCAAAAAACAGGGAGATTATAAATATAATTATAAAAGACGGAAGCACAACCCCGAGCGTAGAGAAAAAAGACCCCAATACTCCGCCGCGCTTATAACCTACATAGGTAGCGCTGTTTATTGCAATGGGTCCCGGCGATGATTCTGCTATGGCTATTATATCCATAAACTCGTCGTGCTCTATCCATTTTTTTCTTTCTACAAGTTCCCTCTCGATTATCGCTATCATTGCTTAACCGCCGCCGAATGTAAAAAGACCAATCTTAAACATTGTCAAAAAAAGCAAAAAAAGATTTTTCAATTTTTTCATAACTAAATCACATTATATATTATATAAAAATGTTATAATTTTACAAATACAGTTCACTCGCACGGTCAATGTATTATAAATTTCAAAATTTACTAAAACACCTTAATTATTTTACATTTATGACCCGATAAAGTCAAGTAATGCGGAATATATCTGTTATACAAGTTGCTTATTATTTTCTTTTGTATAATTTATACTTTATCTCGTAATAAATTTATTCACCTCTTTTAATATGATGAATTGTCAAACTAAGAGCAACACTTTTTAAGATTTAGTTCAAACAAATCTTGCGGTGTCTGGTAATGCAAAACTTTTTTAGGCCTGGCGTTTATTAACGCCAGGTTCTTTTTTAATGTAGCA